>CAJWMM010000024.1 GCA_913043035.1 uncultured Gammaproteobacteria bacterium
TAATGAAGAATATGATTCCAATAAATAGACCTATTACAATCCTTTTACTTGTATTAATACTTCTCATTCTACCAAAAATAAATGGCATGGCTAAGAATAGCATCATCACAGTAGCCATAGGTTTCGTTACTTTATCCCAAAAAATTTTTTCTTGAATGCTTGCATCTAGATTATTACTCTCGAGATATTTTATATTACGTCGAACATCACTTAACCTTAAACTGTAGGGTTTATTAGTTTTGATATTTAGTAATTTAATATCGATAAGATCATCCGAGAGTATTCTTTTAAAACGCTCTTTTGTTACAGGGCTTGATGAGAGATCAATTTTAATAACCTCTGCAAGATTCCATTTTCCTTTAATAAATTTTGCAGACTGTATATACCTTACAGTAGAAAGTTGATTATTATCATCATATGTATAAACACTTACTCCTCTTAAAATATTATTAGGGTATATCTCTGATATTTTTATAAAGTTGGTATTATTTTTAAACCATGTTCCATTCTTATTAAAGTATGATTGCTTATTTAAAGCAGTATTTCTCATAGATTCTGCTTTACTACTGAACTTAGGTACAACAGAATCAATGACAATGTAGAAAATGCTTGCAATGAAAAACGTCTGCATAAGTATAATTATAACAATTCTTCTAACAGACAAGCCTGCGGATTGCATTGCAACAAACTCCATATCTGCTGCCATAGCACCAAGTGAGAGTAATGCGCCAATTAGGATAGAATAAGGAAACATTGTTTCCACGCTTCTAGGAACACTCATGATAATGTATTTTAGAATCATCTTAAAATCATAATTCCCCTCGTTGAGATATTTCATTTCTGATGAAAATGAAAAAAATATTTCTATTGAAACCAAGACTAGTAGGCTTACAAGTAATCCTAATATAAATCTTTTGAGTAAATAAATATTAAGTATCATTATGTTCTACTCGGAATAGTGTTCATATCATTTTTATATATGAATATGACCAGAAATAACATCAATAAGTGTATCCACCATATACCAAATAATGAGGGTGTAGCCTCCAATAAGTAAAGCTTCTCTATAACTGACATAACAATAAGATATGAAAAGTAAATTAAAGACCCTAGAAAAACCTTAGCGTATTTACCTTTTCTTGGAGAAGAATAGCTTACTGGGAATGCTATGAAACCCAGCAATATTGTTGCAACAGGTAACAATAATCTCGATTGAAGTTCGGCGCTTGATTCTTTTCCATCTATACTTAATAAAGATAGTGTGCTAATTGCATCATATTTAGTGTTTATAAATTCAGGTAATTCTTGACCTAATTGTAGACCATGTTCTCTGTATTTAGTTTTTCTAGTTGTTGTATAATTAGGTGGTATAATTTCACTAATTACGCCATCCTGTAACAGAATGTATTTTCTATTATTTTCGTCTACGGTATACTTTGCAGTAGATGAATTTTCAATTGCATTTGCTTTGCTGCCGGATGTACTAAAGAAGATTTTTTCTAAAATATTATTATTTATATTTTCAACAAAAAAAGTTGCATTGCCACTTTGCGATGAAGTGAATCTTCCAGGATTAATTTCTTCGATTCGTTCTTCATTATTTAATTTATGTTCCATCTGATATCTATATTGTGTTGCTGAAGGTGTGATGTAGAGGGAAAATAGCCCAACAACAAAAGCGGCTGGCAGTATTATGCGTGCTATAATTTTAGTAATATCATAAACTGATATTCCCGAAGAATTAATTACGGCCATCTCATTTTCGCTGTAGAATTTGCCAAAAGAGAGGATAATGCCTAGAAAAAGGCTTATAGGTATCAAGTAGATTGAATATTGTGTAATCTTTATCATTATCAGAGGAAAAAGTAGATAAGTAGGAAAATTACCTATAGAGCTCTCTTCAATGAGTCTAAGCATAGTATTAGCTGTTAATATTACAAGGAAAACTGCCAATACTGTAATGGAAGTTTTTGTAATTTCTTTAATAAGGTATTTTTCAAGAATTTTCATTTTTTATGTATCTAATTTTAACAAGTTTTAAAAAAAATGTTAATCTAGTGTATGTTTTAAATTAAAGATAATTAGGAAGGAAAATGAAGTATAAATATTCAAACGATCAAAAAAGCCTAAATAAATGTGATGTTCATCTCATTGGCGTGTTTACGGATAAAAAATTAAGCTGTATTGAGGGCGTCTTCTCTAGAGAGATACTTGATAATATTAAGAGAATTATTAAAACCTGTAATTTTACAGGGAAAAATGGTGATCATAGAACAATAGATGACTTTCAGATAAAAAAACAGATACTTCTTTTCGGTTTAGGAGAAAAGAAAAAATATGGCCCTTTAGTTATTAAAAAGACCATTTTACAAATATTTAAAAAGCTTATTCAAACTAATTTATCATCAGTATCAATTAATGTTGATAACCTAATATCTAGTGGCAATAATGAAGTAACTCTTGAAATGATAATATCAAGTATAGAGAACTCAAAGTATACGTATAAATTTAAAGATGAAAAAAATCAATTAAAAATAAAGACCGTATCAATCTTGTCAAAAAAGAAGATTTCCTCTAAAAGATTTAGTGAGATACTAAAATCATCTCTAGCTATTTCTAGCGGCATAAGTCTAGCTAAAGAGCTTGGGAACACACCTCCAAATATTTGTACCCCTACTTTTCTAGCTAGCTCTATTAAAAAATTAAAATCAAAATATAAGTCTCTAAAAGTTAAAATTATTGATGAACCAGAGATGAAACGTCTTGGAATGGGTGCATTTCTATCAGTCTCGAAAGGTAGTAAACAACCAGGTAAAATAGTAATAATGGAACACATGCCTATCAAATCACAGGAACCAATAGTTATAGTCGGAAAAGGTATTACTTTTGATACAGGAGGTATCTCTCTTAAACCTTCGCCGAATATGGATGAAATGAAATATGACATGTCAGGTGCTGGCAGTGTCATTGGCGTAATGAAAGCTTGTGTTGAAATGAATTTGAAAAAAAATGTTGTTGGTGTGATTACTTCTGCAGAGAATATGCCTGGAAGTCAAGCAAGTAGACCTGGAGATGTGGTTCAAACAATGTCTGGACTTAAAGTGGAGATTTTAAATACTGATGCTGAAGGTAGATTAGTATTATGTGATGCAATTACTTATGCAAAAAAATATAAACCAAAATATCTTATTGATGTAGCAACACTCACTGGTGCGTGTCTAGTTGGGCTAGGGAAATATCCGAGTGGCTTATTTTCCAATAATCAAACTCTAGCAAATAAAATAAAATCATCTGGTGATAAGACTGGTGATAGAGTGTGGCAACTACCTCTCTACGATGATTATTTCGATGAATTAAAAACAAATTTCGCAGATATACAAAATATCGGCGGACGATATGGTGGAGCAATAACTGCTGCAGCATTTCTAGCTAAATTTACTCAGGATATAAAATGGGCTCATCTTGATATAGCTGGGACTGCATGGGAGGTAGGGCCTGGTAAGGGCTCAACTGGTAGACCGGTTGATCTTTTGATTGATTTTATAAGATCAAATTAACATTGAGTAGTAGAATTCATTTTTATAATATCCAAGATGCATCCAATAGTATCAAATCTATTTGTAAAATTATCAATAAGTATTACAAGGAAGGTTATAAAGTTGCTGTTATATCAGATAATGATGACATTATTGTTTCACTTGACAAGGATTTATGGACCTTTGAGCAAATTAGCTTTGTGCCTCATTGCACAATCAATAATCTTGAACCTGATTGTAATGTAATTCTCATAAGTAAGAATCATGTGGACGAAAAAACTTATTTACGTGATTTTGATGTTATTATGAACTTATCCGATGATTTATGTGATTTTAAATACGAAAATAAAATTTATCTAGAGATTGTTACCTCAAATGATAAACAGAAAGAAAGAGCTAGAGAAAAATATAAATACTACAAAGATCTTCAAATAAAATTAGATTACGAGAGTATATAATGGATGTAAAATATTCGCCGAAAGATATAGAGAATAAAATTTACGAGAAATGGTTGAATAATAACTGTTTTTCTCCGAAAGATTTAAAATCAAATTACTCTATTGTCCTTCCACCTCCAAATGTTACAGGTACTTTACACATGGGGCATGCATTTCAACATACTATTATAGATATTCTTATACGATATAACAGAATGCTCGGGAAAAGTGTTTTATGGCAACCTGGGACAGATCATGCGGGAATAGCTACGCAACTTGTAGTAGAGAATAATCTTGCTAAAGAGAATATAACGAGAAATGATATTGGTAGGGATAAGCTAGTTGAAGAGATTTGGAAATGGAAGGAAGAGTCAGGTAATACAATTATTCAACAAACCAAACGACTTGGTTCTTCAGCAGATTGGTCTAGAAATAGATTCACAATGGATGAGGGTTTAAGTAAAGCTGTGAGGAAAGTTTTTATAGATTTATATGAAGAAAAACTCATATATAAGGGGACAAGATTAATAAATTGGGACATTAAACTTCAAACAGCTATCTCGGATTTAGAGGTTGCTAACGAAGAAAGAGATGGATATTTATACTATCTACAATATAAAATCAAGAATACGGACAAACATGTAGTGGTTGCTACTACGAGGCCAGAGACATTATTTGGTGATGTTGCTATTTGCATAAATCCAGATGATGATAGATTTAGTCATCTTATAAATGAGAAAGCCGTTATACCTCTAATTAATAGGGAAATTCCAATAATAAAAGATGAAACAATAGATATTAAATTTGGTACTGGTTGTGTAAAGATAACACCTGGTCATGACTTTAATGATTTTAATTTAGGGAAAAAATATAATCTCGATAGTATAAATATACTCAACAAAGACGGTACTTTTAATAATAATGTTGATTTAGAATTTGTTGGAAAAAACATTCATGAATCAAGGGAAAGAATTGTAGACAAATTAAAAAGTCTTGGATTTGTTAAAAAAATTGAAAAATATAAAACTACCGTGCCCATAGGAGAGAGGTCTGGTGAAATAATAGAACCTTTAATTACAAGTCAATGGTTTATGAATATGAATGAACTTGCTAAACCAGCTATAGAAGCGATCGAGAATTCTACAACTAAAATAATTCCAAAAAATTGGGAAAAAATATATTTTAATTGGCTTAATAATATTGAAGACTGGTGTTTAAGTAGACAGATCTGGTGGGGGCACAGAATACCAGCTTGGTATGACTCAAATAACAATATTTATGTCGGTGAAGATGAATCTGAAGTTAGGCAAAAATATAGTATCCCAGATGATACTATTTTGTCCCAAGATAATGATGTGCTTGACACATGGTTTTCATCTGCCTTATGGCCTTTCTCTACGATGGGCTGGCCAAAAGATACAAATGAGCTTAATAAATATTATCCTACAAGTGTACTTGTGACAGGATTTGACATTATTTTCTTCTGGGTAGCACGTATGATGATGATGGGTTTGAAGTTTTTAGACAAAGTACCATTTAAAACAATTTACATTCATGGTCTCGTTAGAGATTCGGAAGGAAAAAAAATGTCAAAATCTATTGGTAATGTTATTGATCCAATTGATATTATTGATGGTATTAAATTAGAGGATCTCAAAGAAAAACGTATCACTGGGATGATGCAACCAAAACAACAACAACAGGTTATTAAAAAAACTGAAAAAGAATTCCCTGAAGGCATTAAACCATACGGAGCTGATGCTCTTAGATTTTGTTTTTGTGCACTTGCTTCAACTGGTAGAGATATTAATTTTGATTTACAGAGAATTGAAGGTTATAGAAACTTCTGTAACAAACTTTGGAATGCATCTAGATTTGTTTTTATTACTACAGATAAACATCAATATGATCAAAAAATAGTTTTTGAAAAGTTGTCAAATTATGAGAAATATCTCATGATCAATCTTGATAAACTTGTAACCGAATATAAAAAACACTGTACAAATTATCGTTTTGACCTCATGGCATCTAGCTTATATTCATTCATATGGAATGAATACTGTGATTGGTTTTTAGAAATATCAAAAAAAACCGAAAATCGTGCACAAACTAATGACCTACTAATATATACACTGCAAATAATACTAAAATTATGCCACCCAATTATTCCCTATATTACAGAAGAAATTTGGCAAGAAATAAAAAACCGGATGTATAATAACGAAGAGATATTAATGAATTCTAAATTTCCATCTCAGCAAAAAGTGTTTCATGATAATAATCTCATCGAGGAAATAGATATAATGAAAGAAGTTGTAACTAACATTAGGAAAGTAAGAAGTGATCTTAATATTCATCCACAGACTCTTCTAAATATAATCATATCTTGTGAAGATCAGTTATTTCAGAATAAAATATCAAGAAATAGTACTCTCATTGAAAAATTAGCTAAAACTAATCCAATTGAATTTAAATCAGATCAACCAAAAGTTAATGACTACATTACAGTCACGCTAAAAAATACTAAAATATATCTATACAGCACACAAGGTATCAATGTTAAATCAGAATCTAATAGGCTTATGAAAAAATTGAAAACTTTGGATGACATTCTCTATAAAATTGATACAAAATTAGAGAATAAGAACTTTATTGAAAAAGCTCCATCAGAAATTATTAAAGAGAATACACTAAAAAAAGAAAATATAGAAAATGAGATTAAGATTTTAAAAGAATTGTTAACAAAATTATCTAATTAACCCATATAGTCTCTCCATCGTAAGTCTAAAAGAACTTAAATCACGTGTAATAATTGCTTTCACATCATCAGCAAGCTGTCTATAGTTTGTTACTTCTTTGCCGATTAGAACTATATTATCTTTTTGTTCAGCAGTCTCTTTGATGGTTTTTATTTCGTGTGTTTTACGTGCTATATCGCGTGGTAGATTTAAGGCAATGACCATAGCTCTTGCTTGTACTTTGTTAGCCATAAAAATAAGTTCATCATGAGGAACACCATTACCTACATATGTAACATTCCAGCCTATATTCTGAGCTACTATTATATGCATCATGGTATCAAGGTTCTCATATTCAAATGCTAAAGATCCTATTAACATTCTAGGCCCATCATCCTTTGCTGACCGTAGAGTAACCGATAAATTAGATAAACAATTTCTTATACAAAGTTTAGCAAATTTTTCTTGGACAAATCGTAGGGATCCTCTAGCACATTCATCATTAATGTGTGAATGTAAGGGTTTGAGGAACTCTAACATGAAGTCTGTAGTACTAAGCATTGCTACAGCGTTAGACAGCGCAGTTTCTAAACGACTTGAGTCCATTTCATTAACGGCATTTATCGCCTCATCGAATAGTTCCATAACTGTGCCTGTACTCGGTCTTTTGTATGATTTAGCGGTGTTCGACTCATCTCCCATTACTAATTCAAATAAATCGTCATATGAGAGATTAGCTATATCACCAATTCTTCTACCTGCGTTTATTGCCCTTTTCAGTAATGTGAGTTTCTCAATGTCTGCATCTGTGTATAATCTGCGGTTTGTATCAGTTCTTTCAGAAACAACAGCACCATAACGTCTCTCCCACGCTCTTATCACATCTGAGCTTATACCAGTTCTCCTTCCAACAACTTGTATCAAATGACGCGGCTTTTTAAATAAACTATCTTTCAATTGTGATACTCTCACCTTGTTTCACCATTTTTTCCAACATAACTGTCGTTATATTGATAGATTTCCATCATTTTGTCAACTTTTTGTCCGGTATTTTATAGACAGAATGTATTATTATGGATATTGACATATTTTTGTCCAATTTTAGTGTTGACAAAGTGGTTTTGTTCAACTATTGTTAAAGACAGGATATCGACACACTGTCATATCTCCACCCCTTTATACTAAAGGCCGATTCTACCCCCTTCGGCCTTTTTTTT
>CAJWMM010000025.1 GCA_913043035.1 uncultured Gammaproteobacteria bacterium
TTTTTTAATACTTTTGTTCATTTTTTCTCCTTTATCTATTTATAGATATTTTTAATTTTATATTCTTTTGGTGGATTGCTACCCATTAGATGCTTCACAAAATAATCCCAAGTACGTCTAGCAATATATTCTTCTCTTGCATATCCATGATTTCTATTTGGCAAAACTAACATATCAAAATCTTTATTATGCTTGATCAATTCATCTGCAACAAGCAGTGTCAAATTTGGATGTACGTTATCATCGAGTGATCCATAAGTAAGCAATAACTTCCCTTTTAAATTTGCAGCAATATTTTGATTTGCTTGTGAATCATATGTATCAGTAGAATCATTGATTTCTTCTAATAAACCTTGATATTTCTCACCCCACTCAAAGTAGTATCCTCTATTATCATGATTTCCAGCTCCAGACACAGCTACTTTAAAGAAGTCAGGATATCGCAGGATTGCATCTGTTGAACTAAATCCGCCTCCAGAATGACCATATATACCTACTCGATCTAAATCAATTGGATATTTCTTTGCCAACTCTTTCAAAGCTGAAATATGATCTTGGAGTCCATTATCTCCCATATCAGCATAATAGCCATCATGAAATTTTTTGGACCTATAAGGTGTACCTAAAGCATCTATTACAAAAACAATAAAACCCAATTCTGCTAAAGCATGCCCTTGTGATGATGGTGACGAGGTAAAACCATGAGTCCTTATTGGACCAATCTGTGGGCCAGGATATATGTAATCAATTACAGGATACTTCACACCCTTTTTTATTTTTTTGGGTAAAGTTATATATCCATAATAATCATATCCATCTCTTCCTTTTGTTTTAAACCTAACTGGTGGATTCCATCCTTCAGCAAGAAGAGGATCGATATTTGCTTCTTCTACAGTCATTACAACTTTTCCAGATAAATCACGAACAACAGTTTTAGGAGCAGTACCTCTTGTGCTATATGTATCAATAAAATAATTTTTATTTGGAGATGATTTTACTATATGATGTGCATTTTCATTACTTAACAATGTCACATTACCATTTTTTAAAGAAGCTTTATAAAGGTGGATAAGATATGGATCTCTATCTTTCTCTCTTCCAACTCCTGTAAAGAATACTTCATATTTTTCTTCATCTACAAAAAGAACCTCTACAACTAACCATTCTCCCTTTGTTATTTGTTTTTTAAGTTTTCCATTCCCATTATAGAGATATAAATGTCCCCATCCATCACTCTCAGAAAACCATAAAATTTCTTTACCATTTTTTAAAACACGCCAATTAGGTGGAAATCTCATCTGATTTAACTCAACATATGTTGAGTTTGATTCTGAAATAATTCGTTGTGTTTTTTTTGATTTGACATCAAGTGAATAAAGTTCTCTTTTTTGAAAATTTCGAGTTCTTGTCGTGAAAAATATCTTTTTACTATCCCTGGTCCATTGTACATCTTTCCAGAGTGTATCAGATCGGGCAAATCCACCAGGAATTGGGTCTACTTTTGCCGAAACCTGCTTACCATTTTTGGCATCAAACACATGCAAACCCCAGGTAGGAATATTTTCATCTCCTGGTAGTGGATATTTCCAGCTATGTAATATCGCCCTCCCCGTAGCCGCTTCAAGTAAATGAAAATCCTCTACATTTCGTTCATCATACTTATGAGTTGCTATTTTTTTCCCATTTGGAGACCATGATAAGGTTGAGGGAGGATTATATTCATTCCTTCTGTTGGTTACTTCTCTACAGCATCCTTCTGCAACGACAGCATATCCGTGATGTTTTTCTCCATCTTTGCTCAACTCTTTTATCTTCCCACTATTGATATCCCTTACCCACAAATTTTCATTTTGAGAGTATGCAACTTTTGATCTGTCTGGTGAATAAATCTCATTAGTTACTTTCTTTACACTATCAGGGCCGCTTATAGAATAATCAGTTATATTTACTATCCAACTTTCATTTTTCTTTACATAAAATTTGATCTTATTCTTTCCCACGAATTCAATATCTTGAAAAGGTAATTTTTCAGCATTATATGTCGTGTCTTTAGCATTTGATAGCGCTGTAGCAAGCTTCTTATGATCAAATGCTGGCTTCTTGAATCTTTTATTTATATCAATTAAAATAAATTCATGACCACCAAATACTTGATTCTTATACCAAAACTCATTTCCACTAATCCAATTTGGATTCACTGAAGTCCCAGAAGTAAAAGATTCGGCATTTCTATTAAAAAATTGAGATGCACGATCATATTCATTGGAACTTAATGATTTAGGTGAATACCCATTCATCTGCTGAGATAATAAATCACCTGATAGATTTATTAATATTAATAAACTTGTAAGCTTAACTAACGATTTAATCCTCATTATTTTACCTCTCTTATGTTAAAATTTATTCATCTGATACAACTGATAATAGACCACCTGAATTAAACTGGACTATTTTTTCGTCAACAATAAAAGTATCAGAATAAGGTACTTGGCCTTTTAACCCTAAATGATCTATAAAACCAGGAGACCTGGCTCGAAACTTTAATTTTGCAATAATTTTAAAATCACTATCAGAGCTATCTGGGGTATTTATTCTATAATTCTTCCTAAATGATTCAAAAGTTGGAATAGTATAGTCTGATTTCTTCGTCATTCTTTGTGCAGACGTTTTATATATACCAGAGTCCCCCTTTTCATCATAAAATACAGTTCTAAAGATTACAAGATCTGGATCTATCTCATTATTTGGATCAATACTGAAATCATACAATTGATTATTCTCATTGACGAAGCCAGTCTGATAAATAGTATCATTTGCAGAGATAACTTTTATATCTAACCATAGTTCTCTAGCAAATGTTGCCCCCGAAGGAATATTATGCCCTGCTCGATTAAATACTTCTACTTCAAAATTAATTGTATTTTGTTCAGCAATTATTGATAAATCATTAATGTTTATGTTGGCAGTCTGTTGCAATAATCTTTTTATTTCGTCTCGCTGCAGATCCTTATGTGGGAAAGCTGTCCTTGCTTCATCTATACCAGCAAAGAAATGTCGGTGTAGGTTATATCTCTTTTTGGCTTTAGGAAAAAGCTTAGGATCTACGGCAAAGCCCTCATAGGTCTCCATATGACATTCTTGACAAGGGAAATTACTGGTCTGATACTTTGAGCTTTCCCACTCTGAAAAAGTTATCTCAGCATTTTTACCATCAACTAATAGATTATGACAAGGCAGACATGACTCTGATGTTGAAAAGTTTTTATTATATTTTGAAGCATGAAAACTATTTGGTAATGGATCTTTGATACTACCATACATAGTATTACCAGGATCTAAATGATATTTTACTACATTGAACATTGATTTTTTTGTCAAAACATTAGGTGTCTCTGAGTTATGTATTGTTACATGACAAAATGAACAGCTCACACCATCTTTTACTTGTGTTGGCAGTTTTTTTGAATTTGCAAATGTTAGCTCATCTGGCTGAGGAATAAAATTGGTAACGTAAGCTATTGGACTATGACATGCTATGCAAAATTGACCTAGATCCTCACCCTTATTTTTATGATAATCTTGTTCTTTTGAATTCATTGCAAAAAATAAAGGATCTTTAAATGCATATGCATGCATTGAACTTGACCATTCTAAGTAATGTTGGGGATGACATGTGCTACAATCCTCAGCTGTTTGGAAATTATTGATGAGAAATGGTTCTTTCGAATACGGACTTTGCGTGTATTGTTGTTGATAAGAATTAGTAAACAGATAAACCAAAATCATTATAGTAAAGGCAATGATACCAAATATGGTTTTTTTATTATTCATTGATTTTAAATCTAATAAAGAAAAAGGCTCTTTCTTTATATTGAAAGAGCCTTTTTTATCAATACTTACCTTGCTAATAAACTCAGGAAACTATTTCTCTAGTTCTGGAGAACACCTGCGTAAAAGTGATAAGCTAGGAGGCTTAATAAATAATAACCTATTCATATTATCACGGCAAGAATTAAATCCAATTTATTAAGAACCACTCATCGGTAGACATCTCGATGAAAGAGAGTTGTCTATTTGAGTATTATAAGTTGCCTCTGAATATGACATTGGGAACTTACTTGGCCTTGGGAGCGGACGTAAGTTGTTAGCATCATTGATTGGTTTAAAAATCTCTGCTGTTTTTCCCCAACGATGTAAGTAAGACATACGTCTTCCTTCAACCCATAATTCTGCAAATGTCTCATGCAAAAGATACTCCATAACCTTTGCTTTATCTGTTGTTGTTGGTAGCGGATCTAAATCCACTGCAGCTCTTAAAGCATTTAATACCGTTTGCGCACCTGCATAATCACCTTTTTGATAATACACTTCAGCTTCAATCAATTTCATCTCATCTGAATGAGTCATTGGTACATCTGCTTCACCATCTTTATACTTCCACTGACTGTAATAATCTGTCTTACCATCAACACCAATTGTTCCTGGATCGTGCCAGATCTCTACTCTTTTATCTAACTGCTTTGTGTATGGGTCAATCAACATCTCTTTATCGGTATCCACATGTGGCCACCATTTCTCTCTCACACCACCTGCATTATTGTATCCAATTGTTGCTACAAAAACGATCCAATTTTGCTGACGAGAGCTATTTCCAGAATACTGAGCATAATGAACAAAACCGTCAGGTACTGCTTTTGCATCGGCCAAAGCCGCATCCCAATTACCAAGCCATAGATTTGCACGTGCCCTACCTGCAAGAGCCCAATTATAGTATGCAGTTGCACCAGCTGCTTGAGCTGTAGCCATTGCAGTTGTTAATTCTGCAAGTGCTGCTGTGGTCATTTGCACATCAGTGACTACGGGGCCATTTTCTTCAATAACACCTTCGCAGAAACCTTCACCCATCATTAATAGTGCCCATGCCTTAGTTGTTTGAATTTGCGCCATCATTTTATCTGTAGCAGCTGCTGAACCTAGAACATTTTCTAATCTTTCAGCTGTACTGTTTGCAAACCATCTAGTTCGTAAATATCCATTCATTATTCCATCTGCTGGTGATGTCGCGAATCTAAAGCGACCATGGTCCACATCATCCCAACCAGCCCATGTACCAGTATGTTGATATTCATCTGATGCTAATGCTGAGTAAGCTACAAAACCATCGTGAGTCGCATATAGATCACCTTCAACACCATTCGCCACAGCATCCAAAGCACCATCTAGGTCAGGAGATGTATATCTTGCTGGATCTTGAACAGTAAGTAAATCATCATCACAAGCAAGAAAAGCTAGTAATGAAGTAAGAATAACAAGTTTATTTCTGATTTTCATTTTTAAGTCCTTTCTCCGTTAAAGTGATGTTTTAATTGTTAATAAAAACGTTCGAGGTGACGGCTGAGCCAGAAATCCCGAAGCATTCGTTCCATAAGTATTACCATTATAATTAGCGCCCTGTGAATACTGCATATCAGGGTCATCACAATGACAATCATCCCACCACCACACATTTTGACCTGAGAATGTTATAGTGGTTGCGCCTAGGCCAATTCTCGATGATAAAGCATTTGGCACTGAATATGTTAAAGAAACCTCTCTTAATCTAAGAGCATCTCTACTATCATATGCGCCCGTCAGACTCCAATAATTCAAAGTTGAATCAGCTGCAGCAGTTCTTGATGGATTACCATTTGCATCTAGATTATCAAAATCAAAATGCTTCAAGAATTCATCAGAACCACCCTGTCTAACTTTATATGGTCTATCGCTATTGCTAAAGACCGCACCTTTTGTTTGCGAAATCAACGCATAAAACCTAAAATCACCAAACGTAATGGTATTGCCTAATGAATAGTTATTTTTTGGTAAAAAAGGACCTCTATACTTAGCATAATCAGAACGCTTATGAGTTTTATTTGCTGCATCCCATTCGGTTATCAATGTTCCCCATAATCCATTAACTGGATAACCTAGTCTGTGACCACCAACAACATAAACTGAATCACCTCCATCTACACCATTGGCATAAATTTTCTGCCAATTGCCCTCGTCTCCTAGTTCAGTAATTTTATTTTCATTTCCATCAATATTAACATTGACATCCCAACGAAGCTTGCTAGTATTAATCAACGCTGTGTTCAGAGAGAGTTCCCAACCTGAATTCTCAATCTCGCCAATATTAGATAACTGCGATGATGCAAATCCAGCACTAGGAGGCAATGTTAAGGGAAGAAGCGCATCACTTGTTACATTCTTATATGAAGTAAAGTTTACGCCCACCTTATTATCTAGCAATCCAAGATCAAAGCCAAACTCTGTTTCAGTAGTAGTCTCAGGCTTTAATTCAGCGTTACCTGGATTATCAGGTGTGACACCAGCTACATTAGCTAGAACAGCAGTTGGTGTAAATGTTAAGAATTGGTCATAAGCTCCTGGAAATTTTCCTGCTTTACCCCATGCCATTCTTAACTTCAATGTACTTATCGCGCTAGGCACGAAAGCTTCTTCTGAAATTAAGTATGCAACATCAAATTTTGGAAATTGCTTGAATCCAAAATTCTCTCCAAATGCACTATTACCATCTATACGAAGACCAAAAGAAGTAAATAGCTTATCTGCTATATCAAATCTATTCTGGAAGAAAACACCAGTATTGATCACCTCATTAGCAAATTCAGCTGAAAATGTTTCAGCACCACCACTTAAGGTAGTTACACCAGGGCCTGCATATGTTCTACCAGTTCCCATTTGCTGTGTTTCAGTTTCCCAAAAGGTTTGAGTACCAAGTGAAAAGTCACCACCAATACCAAAAATGTTATAAGTAAGATTTCCAACATACTCAACATTGAACTTTTGTGACCTACGATACCCAAGAGTCTTTTCGCCTGTTGTACCAACATATACATACTGGTTACCATATGGCATAATTCGCATTTTTTCTTCATCGACTAGATCAAGACCAAATGTAAATTTATTACTTAAATTTTTAGTTGGAGTGTATAGCAAATTAAAAGCACCATTCCAACGATGAGCATCATTTACCGTTGTAACTTGTCTAATAAAACTAACAGTAGTCCAAGGCTCGCCAAAAGGTCTTTCAGCGGTAGCATTAAGAGGATTACCCATAAGCATATTCCCCAATAATGCCATCCAATTATTCCCAGCTTGAATAGGATTTGTTACATTTT
Source organism: uncultured Gammaproteobacteria bacterium (assembly GCA_913043035.1). GTDB lineage: Bacteria > Pseudomonadota > Gammaproteobacteria. The sequence continues at coordinate 7,185 of CAJWMM010000025.1, forward strand.
TTGAGAAAGATGTATTCACACCTAATTGCCACTTACTGGATGGAATCCAACGTAGGTTCAATCTTAAGTTTGTTCTTTCAGCGCTATTAGGCTTAAGTGATCCTTCTTCTGAGCTAAAACCAGCACCAAAGAAATATGTAACATCTTGTCCACCACCTTGAGCTGTTAGGTCTAAGTTATTTATCTGCCCATTCTCAATAAAATCATTTGCGTCAAGCGCTTGGGTACCATCTGTACCTTTAAATTTTGGTTTTAATGTTGTTGCAAAGTTTTCTCTAAGACGATTATATCCAGTTGAAGTTGTGACGGTGAATGAAGGTTTTGTATTTAATTTTCCACGCTTTGTAAAAATTTGAATAACACCATTTGAAGCCTCAGCACCAAACATTGTTGCTGCAGCTGCACCTTTAAGAACTTCAATTCTTTCAATTTCTTCAGGATTAATATCAGCAAGGCGATCTTCACCACCACCACCACTAAAGTAGCAACAAGCATTCCCAGCCATCCATCCCCATTCATTTTTGTTAGCATCAACACGAACACCATCAATATAAACCACAGGTCTTTGCTCTAGGCTAAAACTATTT
>CAJWMM010000026.1 GCA_913043035.1 uncultured Gammaproteobacteria bacterium
TGCATATCCCTAGCAGGGTGGTTAGATGGAATGTTTAATGCCTCGAAGTTATAAAACTCAGTTTCTATCTCATTACCCTGTTCAACCCTAAACCCATACCCTCGCATAATATTAGATATTTGGTTTATAGTTATTGAGATAGGGTGTCTTGTTCCCTCAGAAATATTTCGGCCAGGTAGAGAAACATCAATTGCATTATCAGATACTAGAAGGTTTTGAATCTTAGCTGAACTCTCTGTTATTAAGCTGTCAGCTTGATTTTTCAGCAAATTAAGTTGTTGGCCAGTATATTTTTTATCTTCAGCATCAAGTATTGTTGAAAATTCTTTCGTGATTAAACCATTTTTACCTAAAAAATCAGATTTAATTTTCAAAAGTTCGTTTTCTGTTTTACAAGCTTCTAATCTTACTTTTAAGTTTTGAATAAGTGAAGAGTATTTCTTTTCCACTGAAGAGTACTTTTACTTGGATGAGTTCACTGAATTCACGATTGCTGCAAAGCCGTCGGCATTATTAACTGCTAAATCCGCCAACATTTTCCTATTAATTAAATTGCTAGATTTTGCAAGCTTTCCCATTAGCTGGCTGTAAGACATATTGTGTAAACGTGCTGCTGCATTTATTTTAGCAATCCATAGAGCTCTTATTTGTCTCTTTTTTTGACGGCGGTCACGATAAGCATATTGGCCAGCTTTAATCACTGCTTGTTTAGCTACTCGAAACACACGACTTCTTGCTCCTTTGTAGCCTTTGGCCATTTTCATAACTTTTTTATGCTTTGAGTGTGCTACAACACCTCTTTTAACTCTTGCCATCTAATTTTCCTCGTGTATTTTATGGTAACATTCGCTTAACAAGAGATTTGTCTGCTTTACTGACAGTCATGTAATCTCTTAAATGACGCTTGCGTTTAGTGCTTTTCTTAGTCAATATATGACGTCTATGTGATTGTGCTCTCTTGTATTCTCCAGATGATGATTTAGAAAATCGTTTAGCAGCACCACTATTACTTTTCATTTTTGGCATATAGACCTCGATTACATTTATAAAATCGTTTAAATTATACAGTAATTATAAGAAATATGACAATTATTTCTTTGGCGCCATGACCATTATCATTTGCCTTCCCTCAAATGAAGGCATTTGCTCTACTACAGCATATTCGTCTAAATCAGTTTGAACTCTAGTCAAGAAGTCTCTACCAATTACTTGATGAGCTATCTCTCTTCCCCTAAAACGCATTGTGACTTTAGCTTTATCACCTGCTTTGAGGAATTTCTTCAGACTCTTTAATTTAACCTGATAATCAGCCTCTTCAGTATTAGGCCTAAATTTTATTTCTTTAACTTGAATTTGTCTCTGTTTTTTCTTCGCAGAATGTGCTTTTTTTGATTGTGCGAATTTAAATTTACCATAGTCCATAATTCGACAAACTGGAGGTGATTGATTAGGTACTATTTCGACAAGGTCTAAATCTTCATTCTGTGCAAGTTCTAGTGCTTTAGCAGTTTTTACTACACCTACTTGATCACCATTTGATGCTATTAATCTGACTTCCTGAACATTAATACGTGAGTTCATTCGAAGTTTTCTATTATTTGCTATTATATTCTCCTATATAGTTAAACTTTTATCTCTCACAAGAGTTTCTAACATTTTTACAAATTTATCAACAGTCATCTGGCCCATATCTTTACCAAATCTAGTTCTCACTGAAATTGTGTTACTTTCCATCTCCTTGTTTCCTACAATTAATAGATATGGGATTTTTGCAAGGGTATTCTCTCTTATCTTTAAACTTATTTTTTCATTTCTATTATCACAAGTGACTCTAAATCCTTTTTCACTAAGTTTTTGAGCTATGCTATCTAAATAAGCATCTTGGCCAGATGTAATGTTCATCAACACTATTTGAGTAGGTGCTAACCAAAGTGGCATATTACCTGCGTATTCCTCTATGAGAATCCCAACAAATCTCTCGATAGATCCCAAAATAGCCCTGTGTATCATTACTGGTATTTTTTTAATCCCATCTTTATCAACATAACTTGCTCCCAACCTATCAGGCATGGAAAAATCTAATTGGATGGTGCCTAATTGCCATTCCCTATCTAATGAATCAGTCAACGAGAAATCTATTTTCGGTCCATAGAAAGCTCCATCTCCCTCATTGATCGACCAATCAACATTATTTTTATTCAGGGCTTTTTTTAGCGCATCTTCAGATGAATCCCAAATTTCGTCATCTCCTACTCTTTTTTCTGGTCGAGTGGATAATTCAACCTTTACTTTACCAAAGCCAAATACTCCATAGATAGAATAAATATTATCAATCAAAGATCCTATCTCACTCTCAATCTGATCAGTTGTACAAAAAATATGTGCATCATCTTGTGTGAAGCCTCTTATTCTTAGTAGCCCATGAAGTGTACCAGAAGGCTCATCACGATGAACTTTTCCAAATTCAGCATACTTTATGGGTAGATCTTTATAACTTTTTAAGCCCTGATTGAAAACTTGTATATGACCAGGACAACTCATTGGTTTAATAGCATAACTTTTATCTTCGGAAGAGACTTCATAAATTAAATCAGAAAATTTATCTAAGTGACCGGATTTTTTCCATAGCGATTTATCAAGTATCTGTGGTGTATCGATTATTTGATAATTATTATCTATTAGGTAATCAGTAATAAATGTTTTTACGGTATTGAAAATAAACCATCCATTATTGTGCCAAAACACCATCCCAGGAGACTCCTCCTGAAAATGAAATAAATCTAAGCGATGACCTAATTTCCTGTGATCTCTCTTATCAGCTTCTTCCAATTTTTCCAGATGATCATCGAGTGATTTTTGAGTATCCCAAGCTGTCCCATAGATTCTCTGTAAGCTCTCATTTTTCGAGTCACCTCGCCAATATGAACCAGAAACTTTCATTAACTTAAAATATTTAAGTAAATTAGTATTTATCAAGTGCGGACCTCTACACATGTCTATATATTCTTCATGATGATATATGGCAATAATCTCGTTATCAGGTATATCATCGATTAGTTTTAATTTATAATCTTCACTCCTATCTTTAAAAACTTGAATCGCTTTTTCTCTTGATACAACTTCTCTTACAATATTGTAATTTTTTTTGGATAGTTTTTTCATTAGCTTTTCAATTTTTGGAAGCTCACTTTCTGATATAGGTTTTTCTGTTGAAACATCGTAGTAAAAACCATTATTAATGACAGGTCCTATAACCATTTTTACCTCAGGATGTATTTGTTTGAGGGCATGTCCTAATAAGTGCGCACATGAATGTCTCAGTATCTCTAATCCTTCGATTTGGTCTGCAGTTATAAAAGACAATTTGCAATCTTCAGAAATATTATCACTAAGATCTTTTAGGTTACCATTTACCTTTGCAGCTATAATATGATTATCATTGAAATATTTTTTCGAAAAATCTCTGATTGAGAGACTTTTATCAACGGTTATTTCTTTATCATTTACACTTACATTAAACATAAATTCCTCATATTAGGCACGATTGGACTCGAACCAACGACCTCCACCATGTCAAGGTGGCGCTCTAACCAGCTGAGCTACGCGCCTAAAAATGTAAAATTAACACGCAGCTAATCTTTTAACAAGTCTAAATCCTATACTATGACCTCTGCTTTTTCTTTTGTTTATTAGGCATGTCGAGAAAATTATCTTGTAGTGATGTTATCTGATCACGGATTTTTGCAGCTTCCTCAAATTCGAGTTCTCTCGCGCATCTAAACATCTCCTTTTCAAGCTCTTTCACAACATTAATTACATTAGATTGGTCAATTTTTGGAAATTTTTTCTTTACCTTTGGTGTAAAAGATATTTTCTCAAGCTTTTTATTGGAAATATAATTATCATCATCAAGCGTCTCTTTAATTGCTTTTTTAATAGATGTTGGTTTTATATTATTTTTTTTATTATATTCTGATTGTATGTTTCTTCGTCTATCAGTCTCATTTATAGCTCTTTGCATAGATGGGGTTACAGTATCAGCATATAAAATGACTCTACCGTTAATATTCCTTGCAGCTCTCCCAATAGTCTGAATGAGTGATCTGTCAGAACGCAAGAATCCCTCCATATCTGCATCCAATATTGCTACAAGTTCCACTTCCGGTATATCAAGACCCTCGCGTAAGAGATTTATACCAACTAAGACATCAAAATCTCCCTTTCTTAAATCTCGGATAATCTCTACTCTTTCAACAGTATTGATATCTGAGTGAAGGTATCTGACATTTATATCAAAATTCTCTATATGTTCTGTTAAATCTTCTGCAGATTTTTTCGTAAGAGTAGTTATTAAAACTCGATTACTATTCTCAATCGCTGTCTTTATTTCTGAGATAACATCTTCAACTTGATTGCTAGAAGGTTTAACTTGAACAGTTGGATCGATTAGCCCAGTTGGTCTTATAACCTGTTCAATAATGCTACTTGATTTTTTCAATTCATAATTTCCAGGAGTTGCTGAAACATAGATAGTTTGGAAATTATATGCCTCGAATTCTTCAAATTTTAATGGCCTATTATCTAATGCGGAAGGTAATCTAAAGCCATAATTTACAAGTGTTTCTTTACGAGATCTATCTCCTCTATACATGCCTCCTATCTGCGGGACACCAACATGACTCTCGTCAATAATAATAAGTCCATCTTTGGGCATGTAGTCCAGCAAACATGGCGGATGTTCACCTGGTTTAGTGCCTGCGATATAACGGGAATAATTCTCTATTCCGGAGCAGTATCCCATTTCAGACATCATCTCTAAGTCATAATTTGTTCTCTCCCTCAACCGCTGTGCTTCTAATTGTTTATTAAGTTTGGAGAAATGTATTAATTGATCTTTTAACTCAAGCTTAATTTCTACTATCGCATCATCAATTACTGATTGTGGCGTTACATAATGCGACTTAGGATACACTGTAAATCTTTTTAAATTTCTATTTACGGACCCTGTTAAAGGATCAAAAATATATAAGTTTTCAATCTCATTATCGTAAAGTTCAATTCGTAGAGCATCTTTTTCTGAATCTGCTGGGAATACATCTATTATTTCACCTTTTGCTGAAAAAGTTCCCCTTCTTAGCTCAGTATCGTTTCTCTCGTACTGTAACTCAACTAACCTATCTTGGATTGCTTTTCTATCTATAACATCACCTTGCACGAGATGAAGTATCATTTTTAAATATGTTTTTGGATCACCCAAACCATAGATAGCAGAAACACTTGCCACGACAATTGCATCCTCTCGCTCTACTAATGATTTAGTTGCGGATAATCTCATCTGCTCAATATGTTCATTAAGAGAGGCGTCTTTTGCGATATACGTATCAGATACTGGTACATAAGCCTCTGGCTGATAGTAGTCATAATAAGATACAAAATACTCCACAGAATTTGAAGGAAAAAAATCCCTCATTTCGGTGTATAGCTGAGCAGCAAGTGTTTTATTAGGTGCCATAATTAGAGTCGTTTTATTGGTACTCTCAATTATTTTTGCCATCGTAAATGTTTTACCAGAACCTGTGACACCCAGAAGTGTTTGATGTTTTTGGTCATCCGTTACCCCATTTACCAGAGAGTCTATTGCAGTAGGCTGATCTCCTGATGGTGTGTAATTAGATTTTATTTTAAATGACTTCATCCTCATATATTAACATGAAGTTTACTTGAAAGGACCATGTATGGTACGATAAAACATCAAGGAAAAAAATTGGCATTCTCAAATAGAATAAAATTAATCAAACCGTCCTCAACAATGGCGCTTACATCAAAGGCGAATGAAATGCGTCGACAGGGAGATGATGTACTTGTTCTAACTGTGGGTGAGCCTGATTTTGACACACCACAATATATTAAAGATGCTGCTAAAAAAGCAATTGACATGGGTGCAACAAAATATACTTCTGTAGATGGCACCCCGGAATTGAAAGAGGCTATAGTAAACAAGTTTAAAAATGAGAATAACCTATCTTTTAAAACTGACGAGGTAATCGTCTCAGCGGGATGCAAGCAGTCAATTTTTAATATGCTACAAGTGCTTATAGATAATGGGGACGAGGTTGTAATTCCTGAGCCTTATTGGGTGTCTTATTCTGATATGGTAGTGTATGCAGGCGGCAAGCCAATCATGCTGGAAACAACATATCAAAATAACTTTGATATTGACATTACACAATTGGAAAATTGCTTATCTAAAAATACTAAATTACTTATGATTAATAGTCCTAATAATCCAAGTGGTAAATATTTTAATACTAAAACATTAACTGACATCGCTGAATTACTCGTAAATAACAGAAATATTTTTGTCTCATCTGATGATATATACGAACACATCCATTGGCATGAGGAAGGTTTTCATAATATTTTAAATGTTGCACCAGGACTTAAAAATAGAACGATAGTTCTTAATGGTGTATCTAAAGCATACTCTATGACTGGATGGCGTATTGGTTATGCGGCGGGAGATAGTGAAGTAATTAAGAAAATGAAAACATTACAATCTCAAAGTACATCGTGTGCAAGTTCTATTTCTCAAGCAGCTGCATGTGCTGCCTTGTCGAATGAATGCAAAGAGTTGCCTAATATGAGAGCTGAGTATAAAAAAAGACATGATTTTGTTGTTAGCCAACTGAATCAGATTAAAGGTGTTTTATGTAAAGAAACTGATGGTACTTTTTATGTTTTCCCTTCATTTAAAGAATATATTAATAATCATGACCTTACAGATGATAATGATCTAGCCATGAAATTACTCAACGAAGCAAAGGTTGCTGTAGTTCCTGGCAGTGCTTTTGGTATGACTGGTCATTTAAGATTATCTATTGCTATAGATATGAAATCACTGGAAGATGCAATGATGAGGATAAAATCACTATTATCATGAAATAATGAGGCAAGCTTTAGCGATAGTTCTTACAGCAGTGAGTAGTAATAAAGAGGCTGAGTTTTTGAGCGATATTATTGCCAAATCTAAATACGCTGCCTGTGTAAACATATTGCCTAATATCAGCAGCAAGTATATGTGGAAAGGTGAGCTACAGAATGTCAATGAAGTAATGTTAATGATTAAAACTAGAAAAGATTATTTTAAATATTTAGAAAGTCTTATTAAAAAAAATCATTCTTATCAAGTGCCTGAGATAGTATGCATCGATATACCTTGTGTTTCAGATGACTATAGCAATTGGGTTATTGATGACTTGAATGTGAAGAGAAGTGAATAAATATTTATCTAAAAAAACGGGTCATATGCCCATTGAAGAAGAGCTTGTCTCTGTTTTGCCCTACATATTAAATCGTTTTTTTTACAGTTTTTTTTAATAGCTCCAATGTGTCTTGGACCAAAATTATACCATCTCATAATCTGTATTTGATCCATATCTTCTACTCTTCTTCCAAGAAAAAACCTACAATACCATTGGAACCAGCCTAAAGGATCCTCCTTAAAAATCCAACCTTTTGACATCCAATATGACATAGGCAGACCCGCTCTTACCTTAAAATAATTAAGATTCACATCAAACTTATCATTGGTAGTTTTCGCTTTCTTAAACCAAGTTCTAGGATATTCCTCTGTATCACCTTTAAAATAATAACCTCCAAATACTCCTGCTTCGAGCATCTCTTTTGGTGTTAGAGCTGGTTTAAATACTTTGTATACATCTATTTTTACAGATGCTGTATTAACATTATTTT
>CAJWMM010000027.1 GCA_913043035.1 uncultured Gammaproteobacteria bacterium
TTAGGATTTGGTGGTTTTGGTATAGGCGATGCAAAAACTTTAGTTAACAAAATACCACTTATGAAAAATAATAGAAAAAAAGATAGTGCTGTTATATTTTGTCTAAACATACCTTTTAATTGTAACATAAATTATTACCTTTCCATCTGAGATTTAGCATCTCTCAGTTCTTGACTTAGAAAATGGACAGCTAAAGCATAGAGACGACTTCTATTGTATCTAGTAATGACATAAAAATTTCTGTGTGCAAAGTTAAATACATCACCAGACTGTTCTTTTCTAGCTATTATAGATAGTTTTTCATCTTCATCGATCTGCTCAGTGGATTCCAATCCTTTTGACAAGTAAGCCGCATATTTGGTTGTTGGCTTATATGATTTCTTTGATTCACTTCTGAGGCTACTTATGTTTCCTGGACTAATACCTGATAATACTGGTTGATTATATCTCCAGCCGTGTTTCGAAAAATAATTAGCAACACTCCCAATAACATCCGCATTGGAGTTCCATAGATCAACTTTCTCATCGTTATTAAAATCTACAGCATAATTTCTATAACTACTCGAAATAAATTGAGGTTTGCCAAGTGCTCCCGCATAAGAGCCTTTAATTGATCTTGGATCTAAATTGTTTTCTCGACACAACAGTAAAAAATTTACAAGTTCAGATCTGTAGAATTTTGTCCTTCTACCTTTATTTGGACCTAATGATAGAGAAGCAAGAGTATCAAATGTCTTAAATGACCCAGTCCGACTTCCATATTTGCTCTCTATGCCAATTATCGATATTATTACTTCTGCAGGAATTTTATATTTTTTCTCTGCTTTCTTTAGAAGAGAGTCATTCTCTCTCCAAAATTCTAGTCCTCGTGTAACGTTATTTTTTGTGACAAAAAGTTTCTTATAGTTTGTACAATTTTTATCTTTGGTATCACATCCATTCCACGTCAGAGTTCTTTCTGGAGCTTTTTTAAAAAATCTTTTTATTTTCTCTTCAGTCTTAATTTCGGAGAACAGTTCTAACAATATCCTACTATTGTAATCATGCTCTTTTTCCATGAACTGAATAAACTTTTTTACATCGTTAGTATCATAGTCGCCAGCATATAGAGGATTGGCTAAAATCATAATTAAAAATGGATAGATAAATATTTTCATTTTCTTAAAATCCTTTGATGTGATTTTATTGACATAATAATCCCGACTGTAGCAAAAAGTGTAACCATTGAGGTTCCACCATAACTCATAAAAGGTAAAGGAGCTCCAACAACAGGCAAGAAACCTATAACCATTCCGACATTGACAATAACATAAAGAAATAATGTAAGACTTAGAGTGCCAGATAGTATCCTACCAAAATTATCTGTTGCTTTAACTGATATACTTAGACCCCTGAGTGCAATAAATAAATATAAAGATAGTAAAAGCAGAACTCCTAGAAAACCAAACTCTTCACCGAAAGCAGTAAATATAAAATCAGTTGAATGTTCTGGTACAAAGCCGAGTTTTGATTGAGTACCATTAAATAAGCCTTTGCCAAAAAATCCTCCAGACCCGAGGGCAATTTTTGACTGCAAAAGGTGGTATCCTGCTCCCATAGGATCAGATTCTGGATTAAAAAAGGTCAAGACTCTTTGTTTTTGATAATCATGCATATTCATCCATAATACTGGTGCAAGAAGTATAATCGTTAGGCTACTAGCAAGAAAAAATTTTAGGGATATGCCAGCTAGAAGTATCGCTATAGCGCCAGACATGCCAATGAGTAGAGCAGTTCCAAGATCTGGTTGTTTCATAATCATTAAAACAGGAACAAGGACTATGAGAGATGCTATTAAAAGATAAGCTGACTTTGGTGGCAAAGGTTTATTAGAATAATAATATGCAACCATTAATGGTACAAAAATTTTCATTAATTCAGATGGTTGAAATCTGAAAAAAAATAGGTCTAACCATCTGTCCGCAGTATTTCCTACGCCAAAAAATAATACTGCTACAAGAAGCACAAAGGTAATAAAATATAGAAATGGAGCAAATAATCTTAAATTATCTGGATGTACTTGAGCTATAAATATCATCGTAAAAATACCTATAACAATTCGGGTTGCTTGTTTAATGACTAATGATAAATCTCCTGAGGAGCTAGAGTAAATAGTTACTAAACCTAAAAAAGTTATTAGCAAGATTGCTATAAAAATTTTAGCGTCTATTTTTAATACACTAGAAATGCCGTTGTAATGTCTCTGGCTATCGCCAATAAATTCACTCATTCTTAGAAAATAATTCCTCTTTAGTATTTACATAAAATTCAATCACATCCCTTGCAATAGGCGCCGCAGTAGATGAGCCTCCTCCACCATGCTCAACAATTACGGTAACAACGATCTTAGGATTTTCAAATGGCGCATAACTAATAAATAAAGCATGGTCTTGCAGATTTTTTATATCAGTTTTACCTTTGTCTAGAGAATATACTTGGGCTGTTCCGGTTTTACCAGCTATCTCTATATTTCTTATTTTTTTCATTTGAGAAGCAGTTCCCACGCCTCTTTCATTGGTAACACGCCACATTGCATGATGCACTATATCTAAATAATCTAAATTTGGATAGTTTGTGATAAATTTATTATCTTGATAATCATATACATCCATTCTATCAGTTTTTGAATCACGAATTTGTTTCAAAAGATGTGGGGTATATGTTTTACCAGCGGTAGCTAAAGTAGATGTTGCTAAAGTTAATTGAAGTGGGGTTACAAGAAAATAACCTTGTCCAATTCCAACGTTCAGTGTCTCGCCAGGAAACCATGGTTGTTGTTTAATTTTGTATTTCCAATCTCTATCCGGAACTAACCCTTTTGATTCATTATACAAATCAATGTAAGTTTTTTGACCAAAGCCATATTTATTAATTTTATCGCTAATGATGTCAATTCCAGTTAATTCTGCAATTCGATAAAAGAACACATCACACGATTGAGTTAAAGCATATGATAGATCTGTAGAACCATGACCCTCTTTTTTCCAACATTTAAATGGCCTTTTATGATTATTAAGTAAATAAGCACCAGTGCACGACACAAGTTTCTTTGAGTCTACAATCCCTTCTTCTAGAGCTATTAGTCCAATAAATGGTTTTAGCGTTGAGCCAGGTGGATATTGCCCATTTATAGCTCTATTGATCATAGGCTTTCTGGGATCATTAAGTAATTTATTATAATTTTTACTGGATATAGATTTTGTAAAGAGATTTATATCATATCCAGGAGCGCTCACAAGCGCTAAAACTTCTCCATTATTTGGATTCATTACGATAACACTACCTTCCTTATTCTCCATCAGAGTATATATGTAGTTTTGAAGATCTATGTCTATAGTTAGATAAATGTCATCACCACGTCTAGGATCTTTTGTTTCTATAGTCCTAATTATTTCTCCGAGGGCATCAGTTTCTAATTTTTCGTAACCAGACTCTCCAGACAATATGTTTTGATAGAATCGTTCAACACCAAGTTTCCCAATCTCAGTCATTCCTTCTTGGATTTTAACAACATCAGAATAAATATCAGAATCAGAGACCTTGCCAAGGTAACCTAAAATATGAGAAGTTGAAAATGGGTGTAAATACTCCCTTTTTGCCTTTGGACTCAACTCCATCTCAGGCAACAAATGCTTATCTACTGAGATTATTGAATATTCCTCGAGATTAATATTGGGGATTAATGTAACTTCTTTTATTTTTCTATTTGTTAATTGTTCTTTAATAGAAACAAGGTCAATCTTATTCTTTGGTAAAACTGTGTTAACTGTGTTTAAAAAAACATCATCATTTTTTATTCTCTCTTTCTTGATGATTAGATCAAAGGTGCTTACGTTCTTAGCCAATATTTGCCCGTTCCTATCGTAGATGTTTCCTCTAAGAGCTTGTACTGGTCTAATTCTAATGCGATTAGATTCAGATTTTATTGCGTAATACTCATAATCAGATACCTGCACTTGATAGAGTTTAAAAACATAAGTGGTAAATATAGCTAGCACTATAATTGATGCAATTATAGCTCTTTTACTGTGAGATCGACGCTCTTCATCAGCATCATTCATCCGATCCCAACTATATTTCTCTTCAATCTTATTCCTTTTTCTGATATTGTCTTTTCGAGCTTTAGTTTTCATGAGATTATATCGTGAATATATAAAGGACTATAACATAAACACTATGACGTGTTCTAGAGATGAGGGTTTTTATGATAAATTTAGAATTTGTGCCAATTATTCTTGGTTTATTTGGGCTTATAACAGCTCTTTTTTTATACAAATTTGTACTCACATTCTCCGCAGGAGATGGAAAGATAGTTGAAATATCCGATCAAATACACTTGGGGGCAATGGCTTTTATCAAAAAAGAATACTCTATACTATTTTTGTTTGCATTAATTTTGATTTATGGCATCTATGAGGGCTTAGGTGTTCCTAGCACAGTTGCATTTATAATAGGTGCTGTATGCTCATCAGCTACTGGTTTTATTGGTATGTATACAGCCACGAAAGCAAACGTAAGAACTACAAATGCTGCAAATCAGACTGGTCTTTCCGATAGCCTTGTTATAGCTTTTTTTGGTGGTTCAATTATGGGTTTAACTGTTGCTGCAATGGGTCTCTTAGGCCTAGGCGTGCTTTATTATTTGTACGCTAGTAATCCTAGTACTGCCTCTGTTATTCATGGTTTTGGAATGGGTGCTTCTACCGTAGCTCTATTTTCTAGAGTTGGTGGTGGGATTTTCACAAAGTCTGCTGACGTCGGTGCTGATCTTGTCGGTAAAGTTGAGGCTGGTATCCCAGAAGATGACCCACGTAATCCAGGTGTAATAGCAGACAACGTAGGTGATAATGTAGGAGATGTAGCAGGAATGGGCTCAGATATTTTTGAATCTTACTGTGGCTCTATTATTGCATCAATAGCAATAGCCTCCACAATAAGTTTATCAGTAATTGAAGTACTTGGTCCAAGGCAGTCGCTTATGTTCTTACCATTAGCTCTGGCATCTGTAGGACTTTTATGTTCAGTTGCAGGTATATTTATAGTGAAGATATTAGCAAAAACCACTTCGACTGATAAAATAAGTGGGGCTCTAAGAGGTGGTACTTTCTCTGCTGCAATAATATTTATTGTAATATCATATTTTATAATTTCGTCGTTAGGTCTTAATTCAGATATTTGGTTGGCTGTATTAGCTGGCGCAGTTGGCGGTGTAATAATTGGCCTAGTAACAGAATACTATACAGGTGGTTCCCCAGTAAGGAAAATTGCTCATCAAGGTGAAACTGGTTCGGCAACAGTCATAACTTCAGGATTAGCCACTGGTTTAGAATCTGTAGTAATCCCTATTCTATCTATAGCTGTCATCATATTTATCTCTAACCAGTATGCAGATTTGTATGGAGTTGGAATAGCTGCCGTAGGAATGTTAGCTACGGTCGGCATAACAATGGCAATTGATGCTTATGGACCAGTGGCAGATAATGCTGGTGGAATAGCAGAGATGGCTGGCCTTGGAGAGAAAACTAGAGAGATCACTGATAGTCTTGATGAGGTTGGTAACACAACTGCTGCTATTGGAAAAGGTTTTGCTATTGGCGCGGCGGCTTTAGCAGCTCTTGCAATCATCACAGCTTTTGTTCAAGAAGTTAACCATCAATATGCTCAAGATGGGAGAGAAAACATTCAATTATTACTTACAGACACTAGAGTATTGATTGGGATATTCATCGGTGGGATGATCCCGTTCTTAGTGGGCTCACTTACAATAACCGCTGTCGGTGATGCTGCATTTGAAATGATTACTGAAATAAGAAGACAGTTTAGAGAAATACCAGGATTATTAGAAGGAACTGGAAAACCTGATAACAATAGATGTGTAGAAATTGCAACCACAGCTGCATTAAAGAGAATGGTCCTTCCTGGTGCAATTGCAATCTTCTCACCAGTGATTGTTGGGTTTGGTTTCGGTCCTGAGATGCTTGGAGGTCTTCTTGGTGGTGGGCTTTTGAGTTGTGTTTTGCTTGCATTAACAATGTCGAACGCAGGTGGAGCTTGGGATAACGCAAAAAAATATATTGAGCAAGGGAATCTTGGTGGTAAAGGTTCCGAAATACACAAGGCTGCCGTTGTTGGTGATACAGTTGGAGATCCTCTAAAAGATACTTCTGGGCCTTCAATGAATATTTTAATAAATGTCATGGCTATTGTGAGTCTTGTTATAGCGCCACTCTTGTAGTTAAATCAGGGGGAGATAATGAACATACTTTTTTTAGGTGCGCCAGGTTGTGGTAAAGGTACACAGTCAAAAATATTAATTGAGAAATACGGTATACCGCAAATATCAACTGGTGATTTACTACGAGAAGAAATGGGGTCTGAGAGTGACCTCGGGAAAAAACTCAAAAATATAATGGCAAAAGGTGAGTTTGTAGATGACGAACTTGTTTTATCACTAGTATCTAAAAAAATAGAAAGCATCGAATGTAAGAGTGGGTTTATTCTCGATGGATTCCCTAGAAATTTATCACAAGCAAAAAGTTTAGATATATTGCTAAATGAAATGTCGAAAAGCATAGATCATGTTCTTTTTATTGATGTCCCGGATGAGGTTTTGATTGAGAGATGTACAGGGAGATTGCTTTGTGATACCTGTGATTATATTGGGAACAAAGATAGAGGGGAAAATGTTGGTGATCCGTGTCCTGTTGCCAAAGGCACATTGTATCAAAGAGAAGATGACAAAGAAGAAACAGTAAGAAATAGATTAGAGGTTTTTAAGGATCAAACTCAGCCCATAATTGAATTTTATGAAGAAAAAGGCACTCTCACAAAACTAATAGGCGGAAATGATCCTAAGCTACTTGCGGGCAAAATCAGCAAAATAATCAACATATAATTCAAAGAAGTTTTGAAAAACAGTCAATTCTGATAAAATCTTAGTGATTAATCATATATGAAGATGTTTTTACTAAGAAATTTTATATTTATAATAGTTTTTACTATGTCAAGTAGTGCCTCAGCTAATTGGTTCACATCAATAACTGAAATAAATTTGCTTCAAAAAATCAAAGATACTACTAATATTATTCCAGAGCCTTATAAGATTCCTATCACGCAAGGGAGCCTGATCCCTGAAGAAAATATCCTAAGATTGCAATCGGGACTGAGTAAAGAGCAAGTAAAGTTTTTATTGGGATCTCCGTCATTTATCGATGTTTTCCATGAAAATAGATGGGATTATGTTTATTTTTCGCGTGACTCAGAAGAAGTTAAAAATATAGCGATAATTTTTACAAATGAGAAAGTAAGAGAGATTATCATTAACGAGGAAAGTGTTGGTGACATTAACACCCTCAACTCTGACATAATATCAAAAAATATACCTTCTTTAGAAGGACAAGATATGACTGAGAAGCCCTCTCAAGAGATTGTTGTAGCAAAAAGAGAAGATTTTCTCACTTTAAGGAGCATAAATAAGTTGCCAGTATGTATCGATGATGAATTTGAAAGTTATGAATCACAACGTACCCTTGTTCAAGCAGATGAAGATGCTTTAGAAGTAAGATCGGACGAACAAAATCAAGATGAGAAAGGAGTATTCTATGCAACAGGAAACGTAGAAATTGAGCGAAGGGACGATTTAGTTAAATCTGATAAAGCTCAATATGATGGCGATACAGG
>CAJWMM010000028.1 GCA_913043035.1 uncultured Gammaproteobacteria bacterium
TACAAGATTCAAAGGACTTGGCGAAATGAACCCGTCGCAACTTCGTGAGACTACTTTATCAAAAAAATCTAGAAGGCTGTTAGCGCTCACTCTTTCAAACAAATCCAAAGATCACGAAACAATGGATATGTTATTAAATAAGAAAAAATCACCAGAACGTAAAACTTGGCTTGAAAAGAAAGGAAATTTAGCTCAATTTGAATAAAAAGAAAACAAAATTAGAAGATATAATTAAAGAAAAGGATGGCTATATTGAGAAGTCTTCACTTGGACATTTCTCAGAGCAGGCGTATTTGAATTATTCAATGTACGTGATACTGGACCGTGCTCTACCTAGTATTACAGATGGCCTCAAGCCAGTTCAAAGAAGGATAATATATGCGATGAATGAGCTCGGGCTTAATAACAAAGCAAAATTTAAAAAATCAGCTAGAACTATAGGAGATGTTCTGGGTAAATATCATCCGCATGGTGATTCTGCATGTTATGAGGCAATGGTAATGCTTGCACAAGACTTCTCTTATAATTATCCATTTGTTGAAGGTCAGGGTAACTGGGGCACACAAGACGATCCAAAATCTTTTGCAGCCATGAGATACACGGAATCAAGATTGACAAAATACTCAGATCTTTTTTTAGATGGTATCGAAAAAAATACTGTTGAATGGTCAAATAATTTTGATGGAACATTAGTAGAACCTAAACAATTACCTGCAAGTATCCCTAATATAGTTATTAACGGGAGCTCTGGTATTGCGGTAGGAATGTCAACGGACATACCATCACATAATCTTACTGAAATTATTGACTCAACTATGTTGCTAATCGATAAACCAAAATCGAATATAAGTGAAATTCTGAGAATCATAAAAGGACCAGATTTTTCGACAGGAGGGGAAATAATTTCATCAGAGTCAGATATTATTGGTATATACGAGAAAGGTCACGGAAATATAAAATTAAGAGCAACATATTCTACAAATGGTAAAAATATCATTATTGAATCTCTGCCTTATCAATCTCACACAACTAAAATTATTGAGCAAATCCAAGATCAAATTAGTAATAAAAAATTATCATTCATTGAGAATATCTTTGATGACTCAGATCAAGACAATCCTGTTAGAATTATAATAAAAATTAGAGGACGGTCACATAACACAAATGAGATTATGTCACACTTATTTTATTCTACAGATTTAGAGAAAAACATTAGGGTTAATATGAACATAATTGGTCTCGATAATAAACCCTGTGTAAAAAATATACATCAAATTTTATCTGAATGGATAAACTTTAGATTAAATTCATTAAAGAAAATGCTTCAATGGGAACTTGATAAGTTACAGGAGAGAATACATATATTGCAAGCTTATGTTGTGGTATTTAAGCATTTAGATAAAGTTATTCATTTAATAAGAACTGTCGACAACCCTAAGAGAAAGATTATGTCTTTATGCAAGCTTACTGAAAAACAATATGAAGCTATTATAAACATGAGAATAAGAAGTCTTGCAAAACTCCAAGAAAAAAATATTAAACAGGAACTAAAAGATCTTCAAGATAAAGAAAAAAATTTGCTACAAATTCTAAAATCTCCAGCAAGATTAAAGACTTATCTTAAGAAGGATTTAAAAAATATAAAAGAGGAGTTTGGTAAATCAAGATTAACTAAAATTAACGATAAAGATATAATATCCTCTAATGAGATCAAGGTTAATATTGCTGTAAGTGATATAACATCTATCCTATCATCTAATGGTTGGATTAAATTTCATAGAGGGCATGAAGTCAATCTAGAAAATATAAAATTTAAAACTGGCGACTCTTACTATGGTCATATCAAAATAAAATCAAACGATACATTAGTTTTTTTTGATCATAATGGTTTTATTTATAATATGTCTTCTGAAAATCACCAAATTAGTAGAGGTGATGGCGAGCCACTGAGTAAATTCTTTAATCTTCAAGATGGAACGAATATGGTTGGCATGTTTAATCACTCTAGCAAAGAGAGTATTTTGCTTTGCTCTGATAAAGGTTATGGGTTTATTACCGTTCCTGATGAGCTAAGTGTTAAAAGCAAAAAAGGTAAAAAAATTATGAATGTTGGTAAATCTCAAACTATTTACCCTGTAGTGACAGATGTTGAAAGTGACTTGTATTATCTTGTTATCACAAGCGCTGGGTATATGCTCATTGAGAAAATTAATCAAATACCAATAATGTCAAAAGGAAAAGGAATCAAGCTGATCAATATTCCAAAAGCATCAGATGAAACCATAATATATTTAGGTGTTTTAAATCCGGGTCAAGAATTAGAATTTAATTACACAGGTAAGCGTTCACGTCAGATGACTTTCAATGACTTAGAGAGATTTATTATGACGAGAACTAGGAGGGGAAAGAAAATAGATAAAAAGTTTTTACTTGAAAAAGTCAAAACAACCTATAATATTAAATAGGAGAGATTATGAAGCGAATTTTTTTCTTTATCATTACAAACATAGCCATATTATTGGTTTTAAGCATTTTCTTACATTTAATAGGATTTACTGGAATTCTACAACGCAATGGTGTTGATTTAGATTATGACTCACTCATGCTATTTTCCCTTGTATTTGGTATGGGCGGATCATTTATCTCACTTTACATGTCTAAATGGATGGCAAAATCCATGGCAGGTGTACAGGTTATTAAAAAACCGTCAAACGAATTTGAAAAATGGTATGTTGAGGTTGTAAACAAACAAGCAAAGCAACTTGGACTTAAAAATCCTGAAATAGGAATTTTTAATTCACCTCAACCTAATGCATTTGCAACTGGTTCATCAAGAAATAACTCACTTGTTGCCTTGAGCACTGGCTTAATATCAAGTATGAAGAGAGACGAGGTTGAGGCCGTTATCGGTCACGAGATGAGTCATGTAGCAAACGGCGATATGGTAACATTGTCACTTATACAAGGTATCATCAATGCATTCGTGATTTTTTTCTCTAGAGTAATTGGACACTTTGTAGATAGAGTCATTTTAAAAAATGACCGTGGATATGGTATAGGGTATTTCTTCACTGTTATTTTCGCGCAAGTTATCTTAGGAATTCTTGCATCTACAATAGTTTGTTGGTTTTCTAGAAGACGTGAATTTAGAGCAGACTATGGTGGTGCACAGTTGACATCAAAAGAGAGCATGATCAACTCGTTAAAAGTTTTACAGAAAATGTCTGCTGCAAAACTTCCGGACCAAATGCTTGCTTTTGGCATATCAAACCGAGGTAGCGAGAGCACAATTAGAAAGTTATTTTCAACACATCCTCCGATCTCAGATAGAATTACAGCTCTTGAGCAAGCGAATATATCAGAGTATACAAAACAACAGACAAATTAATGTCTGATAACTCATACATCCTAAAAAATGGGAACAAAATCCTTATTGATAATCAACCATTTCAGATTATTGATAATGAGTTTGTGAATCCAGGAAAAGGCCAGGCATTTACTAGAGTAAAAATTAGAAATCTACTTAATAACAAAGTCTTAGAGAAAACTATTAAAATTGGTGAGACTGTTGTAGAGGCTGATGTCTTTTCAACGAAGATGCAGTTTTTGTATAAAGAATCAAATAAATATGTTTTTATGAATCTGGAATCTTTTGAACAAATCCAAGTAGATACGTCTATTGTTTCTGAAAACGCAAGATGGTTTATCGATGGTAATGACTGTGATGTAATTATGTGGAATAATCAAATCATTCAAGTTAATCCAGCAAAACATGTCAGTCTTAAAGTTATTTCAACTATTGATGCAGTTAGGGGTGACACAGTGTCTTCGACATTAAAAGAAGCTGAACTTGAAAATGGTGAGAGTATAATGGTACCAATTTTCATAAAAGAGGGAGAGATTGTAAGGATAGATACAGAGAATAGTGAATACGCCTCAAGGGAAAAAAATGAATAGAATACAAAAAAATCGTCAGAGAGCACAACAAGATATTCAAGACTTTAAAGTTAAAAAAAACGCTCGTATAATATCTGTTTTATTTTGGTTTGCCTCTAGTATGTATATTTATTCAAATGATGTAGGTTTTTCGGATGTATATTCCTGGAAGCCTTTTGTATTTTTTATATTAGGTCCAATATTTTCAGCGATTCTATTTGGTAATATTATTTTTTACGCACAAAAGTTGATAGAAAAAACTACTATTAAGTTTCTTGAGGCATCAAGGCCACAAGTTATACCAGTAGTAGTTATTATAGTTTTCTTTTGTTTCTTAGTTGGAATATTTCTCTTAATATTTGAATTTGCTAAAATATTGCAACATTTACTTCATTAAAAATTATTTTTGTTACTAGCATGCTTCTTGATAATATCTTTTGATAATTCCTTAGCTATTTTGCTTTTCTTTATAGACCAAACTTTATCCCTAGCAAATTTTGTTGATAATGTGTTGTCCACAAGAGGACTTGGGTAAGTAATATTTTGTTTATAGCCTATACATTTCATCTCTATAGGTGACATAGCCCATGGCTGATGAATATATTTGCTAGGTATTTTCTTAAGCTCAGGAACCCACTTTCTAATAAAATCACCTTTAGGATCATGATCACTTGACTGTTTGATGGGATTATAAATACGTATAGTATTGATTCCAGTTGTACCAGATTGCATTTGAACTTGTGAATAATGTATACCTGGTTCGTAATCTGTAAATAATCTAGCTAAGTACTTACTAGTAGTTTTCCAGTCGAGCCATAATTGATAAGATGCAAAAGATACTAGCATTGCTCTCATTCTAAAATTTATCCATCCCGTATTTTTTAAGTATCGCATAGATGCATCAATAAATGGAAAACCTGTCATGCCATTTTTCCAAGCTTCAAAGAATTTGTCATTAAAGTTATTTTCGCGTAAACCATCATATGCTCTATTCAAATTTGATGTTTCTATCAAAGGCTCGTCATAATACTTTTGAATGAAATGACAGTGCCAAGCTAGTCTACTCTTATATGAAATAAGTGATTTTTTATGGTAATCATCTGTAGTGGATACTTTCTTCAATGTCTCTTGGTATATTCGTTTTAAAGATATTGTTCCGAAGGCAATATGTGGACTTAATCTAGAGCAAGAGGTTTCCGCAGTAATAGGAGATGACATTTGAGCTCTATAAAAAACACCCCGATTATTTAAAAAACTAAGCATATTGTCGTTTGCAACTTTAGAACCTCCTTTTTGTATAGAATTCACATAATTTTGATGAATTGAAATATCATTGAAATTAAATTTATAATCATAAATAAACTTACAACTTATGGAGTGATTATTTATGATTTTTTTCGACATAAATTTTTTCCAATCAGATGACCACGTCGATCTATTTCGGTTTTGTAGCTGAATACCAAATTGATCAAATTTCTTCCAATCTATATTATTATGATCAAATAATAATTTACACTGATTATCTATATTTCTGATATAGGATTCTTTGAAAATATTATGGCTATATACATTAGCAACATCATATTTACTAATTAAATTGCTGAATATTTTTAGGGTATCTCCATAATAAATGTTTAAATTAGCATTAAATTTATTTCTTAGGTTTAATTCCAGCTCGTTTATACAATCTTTGATAAACTGTAAATGAAAATTGCTTGTTGTTTCATTTTTTAAATATTTGCTATCTAGAATGTACAATAATATGAGTGAATCTGATTTTAATGAATTATAAAAAGCCTCATTATCCTCTATACGTAAGTCATTTCTGAACCACATTATATTTACCATGAATATATGTTTACATTAGAATTTAAAAATATCTAGCTTATTAAATGTGTGGTTTGACAATATTATGATTATGTTAAAATAATTTTATGACACTGGGTTGTGCAAATTCGTTGTTAATATTGAATGCAATAATAATTTCTTTTGGTGCTTATCAATTCTATTTCAAAAATCTAGATATAGGTTGGTTAGCATTAATCTTATTCCTTGCCATAGGTTCCAGTGGCGAAATTATGCTAACTGGAAAGTGCTCATAATAAATATTTAAATCTATATAACTCAATAATGAGTAGCTGATTATAAACAATGACAACAAAGAAATGTTATATCTGTGGTGATTTTGAGTCTAAATTATTTAGATGTAAGTTTGATAGTTTTGAATGGGTTTTCCTTTGCCAATCATGCTTATCTAAAGTAAAAAAAAGTCACAAAGAAAGCTACAGGTATGGTGGTACGTGGAAAATAAAAAAATAGCTCTGTTCACGACCAGATATTAACCAAACATTTTTTTTATTGATGTGATGTGAGTGGTGCGAATAAATTATTTATTATTTAAAAATCTTAAAAGAACTTAGATAACTTTAACTTTAATTGCTTTTGGGCCACGTGGGCCATCTTCAGTTTCAAATTCAACTTTATCATTTTCATTAATTGTACCATCAACTAGATCAGTCTGATGTACAAAAATATCTTTATCACCCTCATCAGGTTTAATAAAGCCAAATGCTTTTGTTGAATCGAACCACTTTACTGTGCCTGTTTTCAAATTATTTCTCCTAACTTAATGTGGATAGTATACACATGTCACAGCTAATTACCAATGCTATTAGCAAAGTTTAGAATTAATCAGTATTTTGCTTTTTTTTTGTGCAGATTTCCTTATGTAGTAGAGTAGAAATAGATAAATATAATACCTTTACCTACCTAAAAACAACTGTGAGTATAATTCCCACAAACATTACAAGTGATAAAGAGAACAAAACTGGTAAATTTTTCATGGGACCTAGTCTCCAGAAGTCTTTTTCTCTATATTTGGTGAATTTTCCATTTATATATGCAATTCTCCATGAATATTTTTTTTTGTTTTTCATTATGTTATTATAATTAAACTCTAATTATTTGTGAAGTATAATAATTAAGTTATGCTATAGTATAATATCATGGTCTACGAAAAAAGTTTTATTAAAGGAAATTCTAAATTCATCAAATATTCTATCCTTGTATTTTTTTTAGCACTTCAATCTACAGATCTGCTTCATGACCATCACGGCCATGATCATGATGAGGGTAATTATTGTGTTGCCTGTCATGCATCTAATGTTGATCATGATATAGTATTACAGTCTCCTAGTTTTTCTTTAGGTTCAGCGATAATCATCGCGATAACTTTGATATCTGTTTTTATAAATAAAAATAAACTTAACTTTTATCAATTACCTAGATCTCCACCTGCTCCTTAAACATTTAATAAATTAATTAAAATTTAAGGAGAATAAAATGATTAGAAGTATTCTCTCATTAGCAGTATTAGTGTTTTCTATTTCTAGTATTGCTGATGAGTTATCTGGTATTGATGTGAAATCATCTATGTTTACTAATTCTATTGAGGAGAGTAAATACCCTCTCCACATAATAGAAAATGATTTCATATCTGATGTAAACTCTCTTGGAAAAAACCTAGAGAATTTACCTGGTGTATCCAATGCGGACTATGGGCCTGCTATTGGTCAACCAGTAATTAGAGGGCTAAGTGGAAGTAGAA
>CAJWMM010000029.1 GCA_913043035.1 uncultured Gammaproteobacteria bacterium
CTTCCATTGACATGGCTGGACTCCAAATACCATGAAGATTTAGAGAATGCTATTATTAACAGTAGGGCCAAGGAGGAAAATCTAAATGTATAACCTTAATAAACTTTTTTTTATTTTTTTATTTATTTCATTATCAGCTTGCTCATCGGTAACAGAGTATATCTCGGAGTTGACCGCACCAGAAAGAGAAGAGCTGATTGTTTATAAGAGAGATACTCAATATCAAGATACACAATTTGACCTTGAAGTCCCACCTGATCTTATAAGCCCAAAAGATAGGGAATCTCTTGATATACCAGATTTCGTTAAAAATGATGAAGCTAAACTATTTACAGTAGATACGAAGTTAGAAAATATTGAATTGATCAGAAATGGAAGAGATTCGATGTTATCCCTCAAAAGTGCAGAAAAAAAAGTCTTGTGGGATAAACTTATTAGTTTTTGGAAATCAGAGGGTTTTAGACTCAGTCAAAGAGATTATACGCTAGGAACAATAAAGACTGTATACTTAGAGAATCTCAGTGAAGCACAATTGGGCACTATACAAAAATATGTAGGAAGATACATACCATTGCTGGTTTCACCGGAAACAAGGGATAGTTTTAGAACTCGTATCTTAGAGCAAGATGATAAAATTAATATTTTAGTAACACACTATGGAAAAGAATATATGTCAGATGGAGAGACAGAGTTTAGATGGCAAAATCGGCCGAGAGACCCTGAGATAGAATCTGAAATGCTTGCTAGATTATACATATTCTTAGGTGGTGATGAGGCAAAATCAAGAGGGTATAATGTTGTCAAATCAACAGGACTAAGAAATAAAGCTTCACTCAATATAGATGAAAGTGGTATACATACATTATTCATTTCTGACATATACGAGAGAGTTTGGCCTCAGACTATCAGAACGCTTGAGACTATTGGTGTTCAGTTAATAAATACAAAAGAATCTGATGGAATTATTTTATTGTCTGCGCGTGAAGTTGATTTTGAAGAGGATGATAGCATGTTTAGCTTTTTAACTTTTTGGAAAGCTTCAACAGATACAGAGCAATTTAATTTGATAATGAGAGAAAGCCAAGAAGGTGTATCTATTGAAGTTCAGGACACCAATGCTACTAGTTTCTCAAATGTAGCAACTGAGGAGGTAATGAGAGCTCTATATGCTGAATTCAGATAATTATTCGTCTTTTATTTGATGAATTTGAGCATATGCTGAGTGATTATGAATTGATTCAAAATTCTCAGACTCTACTACATATTCACATATTCTATCGTCGCTCTTAAAATGAGCTGCGATATCCCTCACCATATCTTCAACAAATTTTGGATTATCATAAGCTCTCTCTGTGACATATTTTTCATCAGGACGTTTTAGTAAAGCATATAACTCTGAAGAGGCCTCTTTCTCAACAATATCAATTATTTCCTCTATCCAGATAAATTCTTTTACTGTAACAGTAATTGTGACATGAGATCTTTGATTATGTGCCCCATAGTCTGAGATTTTTTTTGAACAAGGACACAGACTTGTTACAGGTATTGTCACTTTCACCTTCATGTTAGATTTACCATCCTTGATTTCACCAATTAGTGATACGTTATAATCTAACAAACTTTGCACCTTAGATATTGGCGCAGTTTTTTTGATAAAGTACGGAAACGACATTTCAACGTGACCTGATTCTGCCTCCAGCAAAATTAACATCTCTCTTATCATATTTTTAAAGATATCTACTGTTATATAATCTTCATGGCTGTTTAGGATATGAACAAAACGAGACATATGAGTACCTTTCAGATTGTGTGGGAGATTAACGTACATATTAAAGTTCGCTACTGTAGTTTGATTCTTCCCTGATCTCTGTTTAATTATCATTGGGTGAAGAATGTCTTTTATACCAACTTTGTTAATAGGTAGATTTCTTGTATCTACTTGCCCTTGGGTATCCGGTAGTAATTTATTATTTTCTTCTGTGCGTTTTAAGTTTTTAGTTACCATGATTACTCCTGTTCTGAATATTTTACAGCTGATCTATCCGTTTCCCATAACTTTATTGATTTAACATGTACGTCTTGTGGGGATAAAATATCATTTAATCGACCATAAATATATTTTGCTATATTCTCAGCTGTTGGATTTACATCCTTGAATGGCTCAAGATCATTTAAAAACTCATGATCTAACTCGTCTACTACGTTATTAGTAGATTTCTTTATATCTTTAAAATCAATAACCATACCAATATTATCAAGCTTATTGCCGCAAACTTCAACTTCAACTTTCCAGTTATGACCATGCATCTGCTTACATTGCCCTTTATGTCCGTTGAGTATATGGGCTGATGAGAATTCTACAAATGTTGTAAGTGTATAAATTTTCCTATCCTACCGAACTTTTTTTTCGTATTCTTCCATAAATTTTATATGGTTGCTTGTCGTACCTAGTATACCATTATAGTCCATTCCGATAGATGCTAAAATATCATTTTGATTGCCGTGAGGTATTGTTTCATCTGGGATGCCCAAATTTTTGACAATCTTGTTAATTCCGTATTTCACTAAAACTTCGTTAACTGCTGAACCTGCCCCACCTAGGATTGTATTATCCTCTACTGTAAAAACGTATCTATGAGTACTACAAACTTCAACGATTATATCTTCATCAATTGGTTTAACAAATCTCATATCAATTATAGTAGCGTTATTAGATTCAGCTACTTTTTTGATTGATGAAAGCATAGTACCAAAAACAAGATATGCAATATTAACTCCCTTCCGGATACATTTTGCTTTTCCGATATTTATCGACTTTGAAAATGAATTTTCAAAGTCTATGCCTGTTATATTTCCTCGAGGATATCTGATCGCAGCAAGACCGGGGTGATTATATCCAGTCGTCAGCATTTTAACCATTTCAGATTCATCTGACGGTGTCATGATAACTATTTTTGGCAGAACTCTCAAAAAGGATATATCATAAATTCCTTGATGAGTCTCACCGTCAGCACCTACAATTCCGGCCCTATCAATCGCTAATAAAATATCAAGATCCTGAACAACAACATCATGAATTAATTGATCATATGCTCTCTGTAAGAATGTTGAATAAATAGCTACAATTGGTTTGATATTGTTACAAGCTAGCCCAGCAGCAAATGTCATTGCATGTTGTTCAGCAATCCCAACATCAAAATATCTATCAGGGTACTTTTCTTGAAAATTAACAAGACCAGATCCCTCTCTCATCGCTGGAGTTATTGCTACTACTTTATTATCTTTTTTAGCAAGTTCCTCAATCCATTTACTGAAAACATTTGTATAAGTCTGTTCTTTTGTTTTTTTCTCTACATTAGCTTTTCCAGTTTTTGTATCAAATGGGTTTACTCCATGAAATGATATGGGGTTTTGCTCTGCTAATTTATATCCCTTCCCTTTTTTCGTCATAATATGGAGGAACCTAGGACCTTTTTTATCTTTCAGATTATTGAGTATTTCTATAAGGCCTAATACATCATGGCCATCAACCGGTCCGTAATATTTAAAACCGAGTTCCTCAAAAAATAATCCCGGCGCTATAAGATTCTTTGCACTTCCTTCAACACGCTTTGCAAGATCCTCAATCGGTTTAATTTTCTCTAGAACTTTTTTACCTCCTTTTCTTAGCGTTGAGACTGTCTTGCTTGTCATTATTCTTGTGAGATATTTGTGGACTGCTCCGACATTTGGGGATATGGACATCTCATTATCATTCAGGATCACCAAAATATTTGACTTCATATCACCTGCATGACTCAATGCCTCATAAGCCATTCCTGCAGTTAATCCTCCATCTCCAATTATAGCTACAGTATTTGACGAATCATTCATAAGTTTATTTGCAGCATCAATACCAACAGCAGCACTAATTGAGGTACTAGAATGTCCAGCACCAAATACATCATATTTACTCTCTTCTCTTTTCAAAAAACCAGAAATACCATCTTTCTTTCTTAATGAAGGCATTAAATGTTTCCTACCTGTCAATATTTTGTGAGGGTAGCATTGATGTCCAATATCCCAAACAAGTTTATCATTCGGGGTATTGAATACTTTATGAAGTGCGATTGTAATCTCTATGGCGCCTAGTCCTGCTGCTAAATGCCCACCTGTTTTTGAGACTGATTCAATTAGAAAATGTCTTAGTTCTTTTGATAACTTCACGAGCTCTTTCTTCTTGAGCTCTCTTACATCAGCTGGATCATTGATCTTATCTAAAATTTCGTATTCCATTGAACTAACTAGATATTTTTTTTATTTCCGTCTCGGCTTCATCAAGTTTTTTTTTGCACTTTTTCGCAAGCTCTACACCAATACGGTACTTTTCTATCATTTCCTCGAGAGTTAATTCTGATGACTCCAAATCATCCAATATCTTCTGCATATTTAACAAGTCTTCCTCAAATGAGGAGAATTTACCCTTATTTTTTTTATCCATGGTCTATAGTACTACTTTTTTGTAACCTTTACATTGTTAACAAAATTATTACTAATTTCAATTATTTCAAACACATACCCTTCATTTATAAATGTTTCACCTTTTTTTGGTATGTTTTCTAAGCACTCTAGTATATATCCATTAATAGTTTTAGCAGCGTCTTCTGATATTTTCCAATCAAGTAGTTTATTTATTTCTCGAATCTGTATGGATCCATCAATCATATAAGTATTATCTGATATTTTTATAATACCTAAATCCCTATTATCATCATTAAACTCACCAACGATTTCTTCTAAAATGTCATTAAGCGTTACCAGACCCTTTACATCACCATATTCATCGACGACAAAACCTATTCTTTTTCTCCCTCTCTTAAATGAAATTAGCTGAGAGGTTAAAGATGTATCTTCAGGTATATAGTAAGGAGGACTTAAAGATTCTCTAATAAAATCCTTCGAGAAATTATTAGTTAGAAGCATTTCCATTACTGTTCTTTTATGTAGAAAGCCTAATAACTTATTTATTTCCTGTTGATAGATAGGTATTCGTGTGTGTTTGGACGTGGTTAGTTTTTCAGTTATTACTGTTAATTCGTCTTCAATATCAACTGCATATACCTCAGATCTTGGAATCATAGCATCCTCAACTTTTACTTTCTCTAGGTCTAACATATTAACAATCATATCCTCATGACTTTTTGGAATACGCTGACTAGATTCTTTTACGATGAGCTTGATTTCATCTTTCGTGAGAAGCTCTTGGTTGATTTTATTATCTTTAATCCCTAAGATTGTGAGAATACTCTTTGTAATAATATTTATAATCATTATGATAGGGCGTAGTATTTTCATTAACGGATACAGTAACCAAGATACAGGATATGCAATTTTGTCTGCGTGAAGTGCAGCCAGAGTCTTTGGCGTTACCTCAGCAAATATCAAAATAACAACTGTCAAGACAACCACAGATATCGCTATACCAGCCTCACCATATAGTTTAATTGCTATAATTGTACTTATAGCTGACGCTAGTATATTTACAAAGTTATTCATAAGCAGTATGAGACTAAGCGTCTTATCAGGATTTTTTATGAGATAAGTTACTTTGCTAGCTAATTTATCACCTTGTTTATATTTGTGTTTAAGTTTATAGCGGTTGACGCTCATTAAGGAAGTTTCAGCGCCTGAGAAAAAAGCAGACATGATTAACAATATGAATAGTATGATAAACAGATTTTCGGTGCTTAGATCAACCATAAATTATTTTAGAAAAATTCAAATAACACCTTTGTTCCTAGATATGCAAAAAAAAGAAATATCATACCGCTAATCGCAAGATTGTTAGCTTTTTTCCCAAAAACATTAGATGAAAAACGCTGATATATTAAATAAAAGTATGCTATCCATGCTATCACTGAGAAAGTAATTTTTTGAAGTAATATTTTATCTGCATCTACAGAAACAAATGGCGCTCCAGTTAGAAGAGATATTGTAAGTAGGATAAAACCTATTATTATTAGATCGAACATTATATTCTCCATAATATCCATTGATGGCATTAAATTACTTAAAGAGGAATTTTTCAGATCTTTGAGTTTTTGTTCTTGAAATTTCAAAAGAAGTGCTTGAATGGCAGCTAGTCCAAGAAGGCCATATGAAACAAGCGAAACAATAATATGTAAGAACAAATCATAATTTAGAGTGCCTGTCGAATCTCTAAAGTCAAATATGAGTGTCAGGAAAACAACAACTGCTGACAACGGCAAGAGAATTAGTGCAAGATGATGGGCAGGCTTAATAAACATAATAAATAGCAATAAAAAATTAAGAATTAGAAAAGTTAAAAGAAGGGCTATAATAAAGTTAGATTTAATTGAGTACTCTAACATTAATGAGTATGTGTACGTGCCCATGACTAGTACAGTGAATATAAAAATAGGGTAGAAAAACTGTTTCGAGGAGTTTTCACCAAGCACTTTCTTCATGCATAATGATGATACAAAAAATCCGATAATACTCAAGGTTGCTATAGCTGTCATTTCAGATGATGGTGTTTTGCTTATCCGACACAGGTTTTACCATTTACTTAGTAAATCATAGCAAAATTTCACCATAAAAGTACTATGTTATACAAATATTCGTAATTTTTTCTCTAAATGACTAACTCTACTTGAGAAGTAATGCTATAATTACGCTGTTTTTATGAGGACAGAACATGGTAAAAATCAGACTATCTAGAGGTGGCGCAAGAAAGAAGCCATATTACCATATTGTGGTTATGGATCAGAGACAAAGACGAGATGGTAGATGTCTAGAAAAGATAGGTAGTTACGATCCGAACATAGAGAACTCTGATAGAATATCACTTAATTTAGAAAGATTAGAATATTGGGTTTCTAAAGGTGCGCAACTAAGTAATCGAGTCTCACTTCTTAAGAAATATTCCATTGATAGCGATAATTTATCAAAAAGGAAAATGGCTAAGACTGCTCAACAAGAAAAATTAAAACAAAAGCGACTTAAGAAAAAAGAAGCTGCTGCACCTGAAGCACCAGCTGAAGAAGCTGCTGCACCTGAAGCACCAGCTGAAGAAGCTGCTGCACCTGAAGCACCAGCTGAAGAA
>CAJWMM010000030.1 GCA_913043035.1 uncultured Gammaproteobacteria bacterium
ACAGTTATTATTTCTCCAATACTCGGCTTCAATATTGATACAAGTAAACTATTACTAGTTAACTGCATACCTTTCACACCTAATGTCCCCCTAAATCTCTCCCTAACATCTTGTTCTAAAAATCTAATGGCTTTTCCGTTATCTGCAACTAGCATGAGTTGTTGATTTGGTGAAGTATAATGAGCACCAAGTAATTCATCTCCAGGTTTAAGTACTATAGCTTTAAGACCTGTTGATCGAATTTTTTTGAACAATGCTACAGGAATTTTGTTAATCATCCCCATTTTTGTTGACATGAATAAATAACCATTATCATCAACTGTATTGAGTACAACAAACGTGCTTATTGATTCATTTGTAGATAGCGGTATTACATTATTAATTGGTCTACCACGAGCTTGTCGACTTGGGTCAGGGATATCAAATGCCCTTATGGCATATACTTTACCTAGGGTAGAAAAACATAAAATCGTATCGTGTGTATGAGCTTGACAAATTAATTTTGTTTCATCACCATCTTTAAACTTTGTAGCATTTACTCCTCTACCACCTCTTTTTTGACTTTTAAAGTCATCTGATGGGAGTCTCTTAACGTAGTCTGCTTTTGTTAGGACAACGACAACTTTCTCTTTCTTAATAAGATCCTCTTTCCTTAACTCTCCCTCGTCAACTGAAACAATAGATCTACGCGGCTCACCGTAATTCTCTTTTACGTCGTTAAGTTCTTTTATCATAACTTTGTCGAGTTCCTCAGGATTAGTGAGAATTTTGATATATTTCCTAATATGATTAATTTCATTTTCATAGTCACTAAATATCTTCTCTTGTTCCATATTTGTGAGTTTTTGTAATCTGAGTTCCAAGATTGCCTGTGCCTGTTGTGCTGATAATTTATATTTACCATTAATTAGACCTTGATTCGAATCTTGTTTGAAAAAGTCTTTAGTTTCCTTATCCACTACTCCGATGTATTTTTCAATAGTTTTGAAATCCCAAGATTGAGATGTTAATGATATTTTTGCTTCACTAATATTCTTAGCTTTTTTAATTAATTCAATTATGTTGTCAACATTTATAAGCGCGATACCAAGACCTTCGAGAATATGTGCTTTATTTTTCGACTTATGGAGTTCATACAATGTTCTTTTAGTAATGATTTCTCTACGATGAGCAATAAATTCAATTGCAATATCACCAAAACTAAGAGTTTTTGGCTCTCCATTTACTAGACAAACCATATTCACAGAGTAAGAAATTTGTGCATTGGTATGCTTATATAGAGACCCTAGAACAACCTCATGTTGCTCCCCCCGTTTAAGCTCAATCACAAGACGCATTCCATCCTTATCAGATTCGTCTCGTAAATTACTTATTTCATTAATTTTTTTATCTCTCACAAGCTGAGCAATATTTTCTATTAATTTAGCCTTATTCACTTGATAAGGTAGCTCGGTGAATATTATAGATGTTTTATCATTATCTTTATTTTCTATTGTATGTTTTGCTCTAATTTTAAAAGAACCTCTTCCAGTAGTTAGGGCGTCTAATATTCCTCCATCGTTCTTTATTTCTCCATATGTCGGGAAATCTGGTCCTTGTAAACCACTCTTGTCAATTAGTTCTTGGATATTCTCTTTAAGAGCAAGATTTGGTTGTTGAATTATTTCAATAGTTGCATCAATAACCTCGTTTAAGTTGTGAGGTGGAATATTTGTTGCCATACCAACTGCAATCCCAGTTGAACCATTAATAAGTAAGTTTGGTAATCTTGTAGGGAGGACACTTGGTTCTGTTTCAGATCCGTCATAATTAGGGTTAAAATCTACGGTCTCTTTATCAATGTCATATAATAACTCTTGAGAGAGTTTAGACATTCTTACTTCTGTATATCTCATAGCCGCAGGTGCATCACCGTCTATAGAGCCAAAATTGCCTTGCCCGTCAATTAAAGGGTGTCTCATTGAAAAAGGTTGTGCTAGGCGAACAATGGTGTCATATACTGCCGAATCGCCGTGTGGATGATATTTACCGATGACATCGCCAACTATTCTTGCAGATTTTTTATAAGACTTATTCCAAATATTATTCAACTCATACATAGAATATAAAACACGCCTGTGCACTGGTTTCAGTCCGTCTCTAACATCAGGAAGAGCTCTTCCAACTATCACGCTCATCGCATAATCAAGATATGATTGCCTCATTTCTTGTTCAAAACGAATTTGCCTATTATCTGACATATGCTGTTAAGAGTCCTAATAAAGATATATAAGATAATTTTAACATAAAGCAGTTATAGACACGACAAAAATTATAAAACCGAAAAAATATAGGTATTATGACCCTCAGCAATACTATCGTTTTTATGCTCATATTTTAGGAATAAGTCGTATAATCGTAGTATGGCGAATATTGATCAGATTATTAGTCCAAAATGGATGCTCACTTCATCTAGAGATAAACCACAAAAAGATCTGTCTATTGTCATAAGTGGTAATAAGATTCATGAAATATTAAGTAGTGATGATGCTGTAAGAAAATACAAAACTGAAAAACATTTAAAACTACCCAACCAGATCTTATTGCCTGGATTAATCAACCCTTATTCTGAATTAAGTCAACAACTCACTGAGCAAATAATATCTCATTATATACAAAAAGACTCAAGTAGTGACAGAAAAAAATTTCCATATAATCAATATTCAGATTTCGCTGCTAAATTATCTGCAATCAAACTTATTAAAGCTGGTATAACATCCTACACGAATGTATCTTACTACCCTAATATTTTTATAGATGTTTTTAGTCAGGTAGGTATCAGATTATTTTGTGGATTACCAATGTATTGTAATAAGAATCCTTGGTCAAATAATGAAGAAGATAGCTTTAAAAAAAATCTTGCTATTTATGATAAATACAAATCTCACCCAAATACGCAAATGTTTTTCTGTTTGTTTGAAAATGATCCTATATCTCAATCTATGTTGAAAAAAATTGCTAATGTGGCTAATGAATTAGAACTGTCTGTTATGCTTGTAAATGACTCGATATTATCTTTAGAAAAAACACAAAATATATTTGAACCTTTGATTGAGTTAAATTTAATAAATAAGAATTTTACGTGTATTAATTTCCCTCTTAATAGTTATATATTAAATTTGGTAGAGGAATATGGGATAAATATTATCTTGCCTGATTTACAAGAGAAAATACTTACAGATAAAGTTAGAAGAAATAACATATCTTTATTCATAGAGAAGTATTCTACAAATATGGATATGAATTTAATGCGAAATATTGAACAAATCTATTTAAGAAATGAATATAATTTAACTATGCCAGAAATATCAAATATATTATTTAAGATAATCAATAAAAATGCTGCAAAAGTGCTATCTAGAGAAAATAATTTAGGGGAATTAGAAATTAATAAAAATGCTGATATTATATCAATTAGTTTTGCTAGATCTGATAGTATTAAGGGTGATATAATGAATTTGAACTTTTTTGACTCTTACCAGCATAACATGATTGATAATGTTTGGATTGCGGGTAAACATATATATAAAAATAGAAAATTAGTTACAATAAATGAACACATTTTGTATGATGAAATTGATTATATAAATGGATCTATATAAATGTCAGCGAATAAAATTGAAATTGAGAATTTTGATAAGCATGCATATGAATGGTGGAACAAAAGAGGACCATATAAACTACTACATAGTTTAACGCCTATTAGACTCAAATACATTCAAGAGCAAATTAGTGTAGCTGATAAGAAAATCCTAGATATTGGTTGTGGTGGAGGTTTACTGAGTGAAGCTCTTCATGATGCAGGAGCTATTGTTCATGGTGTTGATGCTTCAAAAAAAACAATTGAGGTTGCGAGAAGCCACGCCAATGAAAGAGATCTAGACATTACCTATATTTGCAAGAGCTTTGCTGATTTTGTTAAATCTAATAATCAAAAATTTGACTATGTTGTGTGCTTCGAGATGATAGAACATGTTGATGATCAAAGTCAGTTAATAAACCAAATAGAATCTTTAATAAATAAGAAATCAAAAGTATTTTTCTCTACTATAAACAGAAATTTAATATCATTTATATTTGCTAAAGTAATAGCCGAATATGTACTTAATATGGTGCCAAAAAATACGCATACCTATGACAAATTTATAAAACCCTCTGAGTTGAATAAAATGCTAGAGAAAAGTAATTTTAAAACTGAAGATATTACTGGTGTTAAATTTAACCCCATAAGCCAGAGTTTCACACTTTCTGAATTTAATAAAATAAACTATTTTCTAACTGCATCAAAAAAATAACCTCATGAATAAATCAGT
This sequence comes from uncultured Gammaproteobacteria bacterium, assembly GCA_913043035.1. Taxonomy (GTDB): domain Bacteria; phylum Pseudomonadota; class Gammaproteobacteria. The sequence continues at coordinate 4,353 of CAJWMM010000030.1, forward strand.
ATTATTTGATCTAGATGGAACACTTGCAGATACATCTGTAGATATGTGTAATGCACTTAACATAATATTAAAAAAAAGAGGTCTAAAAACTGTTGAGTGTGAAGATTTAAAATATCATATTTCTAGAGGCGCTGTTGGGATAATAAAGTATGCATCTGAAGTAAACGGCAGATCTATAGATTCTTCAATGATTAGATCTGACTTTTTAGAGGAGTATTCAAGAAATTGTTTTGTAGAGACTAGACTAGTCCATGGTATGAGTGACTTACTAGTATTGCTAGAGAAAAATGGTTTTAGGTGGGGAATAGTTACGAATAAACACTCTAAATATGTTAACAAGATAGTCAATGGACTTAATATTGGTGATAGATTGTCATGTTTGGTGACTGGCAACATGGTGAATGAACCCAAGCCTGCGCCAGACTCTCTCATTCATGCCATGTGCTTATTAAAAGAAGAACCAAAAAATATCATCTATGTTGGTGATGATGAGAGAGATATTATTGCAGGTAAAGCTGCTGGCGTTCACACTATTGCAGCAGATTTTGGTTTCATAAAAGATAGCTCTATAATTAATACATGGAATGCAGATAATATTATTACGCAACCAACAGAATTAGAAAACATTATAAATTAATATTTTTATCGTAGATATAAACAAAAGTACCTTCTGTTACCAAATCAAATAATTCAATTACATCACTATTTCTCATTCTAATACATCCATATGATGCAACTTGACCAATTAAGTCTTCGTGTGCAGTCCCATGGATGTAAATGAATCTTTTATGAGTATCTATATTGTCACCAAGATTAATGCCTTTTTCGCAACCTTTCAACCAGAGGATTCTAGAAGTAATCAAGTCATCAAATTCTTCGAAATGTTTATTTCGAAATTTCTTATACTCTGGCTTTAATAAATCACCAATTGTAATCCCGTCTTCTACAGTTTTTCTACCTTTAAAAATTGTATTTATAGGTTGATTTTCACCAATCTTATTATTTATCGTATGTAGTCCAAGCGGTGTCTGATATGAATTATTCAAATTACCTATGCCAAATCTTGATGATGAAATATCATATAAATTTGCTTTCTTTAAATCATCTATCAGAACTAACTGCTGAATACTAAGATTGATTAATATGAATTTATTTAAGGTCATTTTTGGAAATTTATCTTTAATAAATTTCTCAACTAAATAAATTTCCTCTGACACATCCGACATTATCAATAAACCATAACATCGTCGCTAAGGTCAGTAGAATTATATTTTTTCTTAGAGGAGTTATTTCTTAAATGATCGAGTTCCTCTAGATATTCTTCAGTCACATTTCCAGTAACATACTTGCCATCGAAACAGGAAGAGTCGAATTTCTGAGTATTTATATTAGGAGCTTTGACTGCTTCAATTAAATCCTGTAAATCTTGATATATTAATTTATCTGCATTGATTAATTTTGTTATTTCTTCAACATTCCTCCCACCAGCTACAAATTCATCACTAGCAGGCATATCAATACCATACACATTTGGATACTTGACTGGAGGAGCAGCAGAGGCCATATAAACTTGCCTTGCTCCTGCTTCTCTGGCCATTTCGATAATTTGTTTTGAGGTCGTGCCTCTAACGATTGAATCATCTACTAGTAACACATTCTTATTATTGAATTCTGTACTAATCGCATTTAGTTTTCTTTTAACTGATTTAATCCGTTCATCTTGTTCGGACATTATAAATGTCCTACCTATGTATCTGTTTTTAATGAATCCTTCTCTGTAGGGCACTCCGAGGGATATAGCAAGTTCGAGAGCAGAAATTCTACTAGTATCAGGTATTGGTATTACTACTTCAATATCATGATCCGTCCATTGTTTTTTGATCTTATCTGCTAGTTTCTGGCCCATCTTCATTCTTGCAGAATAAACTGATATTCCATCTATAATTGTATCTGGTCTTGCAAAATAAACGTATTCAAATATACAAGGAGAAAGATTAGCTTTATCTGAACACATTCTAGAATGTATCTTTCCAGTCATATCAACATAAATAGCTTCACCTGGCAAAATATCTCTCTCGAGTTTAAAACCAGCAGTATCTAAAGCAACAGACTCAGATGCTATCATCGTCTCTGTTTTACCATTCTTTACTCTTGTTCCATAACATAAAGGCCTAATTCCATTTGGATCCCTAAATGCCACGATCCCACGATCAGATATCAAAGAAACAACAGAGTATGCTCCTTTTACTCTTCGATGTACACCTGCGACTGCATAAAAAACATCATCCGGAGTAAAGCTCTCTTTACTGTGCAGTTGTAGCTCATGTGCAAATATATTAAGTAAAATTTCGGAATCAGATCTTGTATTAATGTGACGCAAGTCTTCGCTAAAAAGATTTTCTTTTAATGCACTTGAGTTAATTAGATTACCATTGTGTGCTAAGCCGATTCCGTAAGGGGAATTAACATAAAATGGTTGTGCCTCAGCTGAACTTTCAGCATAACCCGCTGTAGGATATCTTACATGTCCGATACCTGTGGTGCCACGCAATCTTTCAATATGTTTCTTTTCAAAACCATCTCTTACAAGACCTAAGGATTTACGGAGTAATATTTTCCCACCATCGTTAGTTAGAATGCCTGATGCATCTTGACCCCTATGTTGTAATACAGTTAATGCCTCATAGATATCATGAATAACTGCACTCTCACCATATACTGCTACGATCCCACACATAACT
>CAJWMM010000031.1 GCA_913043035.1 uncultured Gammaproteobacteria bacterium
AAGGAATGATGAGAATTAAGCAAATTTTCCCATTGGCAATCTCAATTTATATTGTTCCGCCAAGTGTTGAATCATTGAGAGAGAGGCTGGGTACCAGAGGTCAAGATACAGACGAAGTAATAAAACATAGAATGAGATCATCAATTCACGAGTTGGTATATTCAAAATTTGCTGACTATGTAGTAGTGAATGATAATTTCACACAAGCTAGAAGAGAATTACTTAACATAATAATTACTAATAAGGTTAACTCTATCGGTCTAAACATGTGGCTGAACAACATATCCAAGATTTACAATTAATCTATTGTTTGAATCGTTAATTCTGCTACAATATCCTTTGTTTTAAGTGAGGTAAATATGGCAAGAGTAACTATAGAAGACTGCATCAAAGAAATAGATAATACGTTCGATATTTGCACACTTGCAAGCAAAAGAGCTAAAGACCTTGCTTCCGGTGCTACCTCATCAATTGAAAGTAAAAATAAGCCTAGCGTCTTAGCGCTAAAAGAAATTGCGCAGAAGAAAGTTGGCCTAGATTATTTCGAGGTTAGCAATAAACAACTAGCCGATTCGAAGTTATTTAGTAGTATTAACGAACAGGAAATCGTTGAAGAATTAAGTCAACAGATCGATGATGAAAAGTCAGGTAATTACAAGGTTACTGAAAAAACTCTGATAGAATCTCTAGATTCTGAATCTCCTGAAACGGAAGATAGATCTACCCTTATTAATAAAGAAAATGATGGGCCGGAAACTAAAGAATCTGACTCAACAACATTTGAATCTGAAGCAGTAACATCTGAATCATCTTCTATAACCGAAGAATCATCACAACCAGAGATTCCAGAGGGAATAGTTACAGATTCTCCAGAAAATAAGTCCTAAAATACTACCATATAATCTTTTCAGCTATTAAACTTTAATAATGGATAATAGAAAAAGAGATATTCTCGAGCCGTCGAGTAAATATGTGAAAAGCTTTCAAGATTTCAAGAAAAAACTTGTTAAATACCTTAATACTTATCAAATTAAAAAAATTGAAAAAGCATATCTGTTAGCTTCTAAGGCACATTTTGGGCAATTAAGAAAAGATGGTGAAGATTATATTTTTCACCCACTGTCTGCTGCGTCGCTTTTAGCAGATCTCCATTTAGATCACGAAGCTATAATGGCTGCTATTCTACATGACGTTATTGAAGATACTTCCTTCGATAAAGGTTATCTCACTAAAAACTTTGGTAATAAAGTTTCTGAGCTAGTAGACGGTGTTAGCAAGCTAGACAAAATAAACTTTACAACTAATGTTGAGGCTGATGCAGCAAACTTACGTAAAATGTTACTAGCTATGAGTCAAGATATCCGAGTCATTCTTATAAAATTAGCTGATAGAAAAAATAATCTTGATACCATTTCTGCTTTAGCCGCAGATAAGAGAAGAAAAAAAGCTAGAGAGACTCTAGAAATATTTGCACCTATTGCTCTCAGACTTGGCATTCACTCACTAAACAAAGAACTTGAAAATTTGTCATTTAAGGCAATGCACCCTCTTAGGTATAGAATTTTAAAAAATGCTTTAATTAAATCTAGAGGCAATCGTAATGAGTTAATGGAGAAAATTAGAAAAGTGATTTTGAAAAAACTTGACAACGAAGAGATAAAAACTGATGTAATTGCCCGTGAAAAGCATTTGTATGGAATTTATAAAAAAATGAAGCAGAAAGAACTCAGTTTCTCTGACATACATGATATATTTGGTGTGCGTATTATCTGTTCCGATGTAGATAGTTGCTATAGATCATTAGGAATTGTTCATAACTCTTACACTCCTATACCCGGTCGCTTTAAAGATTATATTGCGATACCTAAATCAAATGGTTACCAATCTCTACATACTTCAATACTAGGCCCTCATGGTCTTCCAATAGAAATACAAGTAAGAACAAAAGAGATGGATATCATGGCTCAAACAGGTATAGCATCACATTGGTTTTATAAATCCAAGGATAGGCCCCTTATAAAGAACTATACTCAAGAGCAACAATGGATTACGAATTTACTCACAATACAAAAAGATTCAGGCAATCCACAAGAGTATCTGAAAAGTATAAAAGCAGATCTTCATCCAGGTAAAGTTTATGTCTTCACGCCCAAAGGTAAAATCATTGAGTTGCCGAAGAAATCAACGATTATAGATTACGCGTACGCAATCCATACTGACGTGGGTAATAATTTTTATTCAGCAAAACTTGATGATAAAATTGTATCTGTAAATACAACTCTGAAGAGTGGACAGCGAGTTGAGATCATTACTAAAAAAACCATAAGGCCAGATCCAACTTGGCTTAATTTTGCGGTCACTGAAAAAGCTAGACATTCTATACGAGCATCACTCAAATTAATAAAAAAGAAGGATGCAATAATTCTTGGCGAGAGACTTCTTAAAAACTCGCTTAAAACTTTTAATATTGACATCAAAGAAATACCAATGAAGACGCTTAATATGGTTCTTCAAGAGTATAAATGTCAAAATGTGAAAGAGTTGTTTTGTGAGATAGGATTAGGTAACAGAATTGCAAAGTTAGTTTCAATAAGAGTTGCACCAAGTGAAAATTTACCAAAAACAAAACAACCCAGTGAAGTTAGCATTAAAGGCACAGAAGGATTAGTGTTATCGTTCGCTAAGTGTTGTTATCCAATTCCAGGTGATAATATATTAGGCCATATAAGTCAGGAAAAAGGGATAGTTGTACATAAACATGATTGTAAAAGTATAAGGAAAGATAAGAAAGCTACGGATGATAAAATAGATCTTTCATGGGACGATAATGTAGAAGAGCAATTTAATGCATGTATAAAAGTAGAGGTTGAAAATCAAAGAGGAGTATTGGCATCAATATCCTCAGAAATATCACAATACGAATCTGATATAGTAAGTGTTCGTTACGATGATTCTAAGCAAACAGGTCATAATATAATGATTTTTGTAATTACTGTGCAAGGCACAAAAGCATTAGATAAGCTAATTAAAAATTTAAAGAAAAATGAGAATGTTTTGCGTGTTGAAAGGAAGAAAGGGTAATGAATAAAAAATCTAAATTTGGCCTCGATGTTATAGATAATGAAGAAAAAGCTCAAAAAATACAAAATGTGTTTAGTTCTGTCGCAACTAACTATGATTTAATGAATGATCTGATGTCTCTCGGTTCTCATAGGATTTGGAAACGAAGGTTCCTTCAAGTAGTTAAACCAAGACAGTCCGACATAGTTCTAGATATTGCATCGGGGACCGGAGATATAGCTATTAACTTAGCAAGGGCTTGTAAGGGCATAAATCTAACATGCTTGGATGCAAATAAAGAGATGTTAACTATCGCAGAAGACAGGTTTATTGATTCAGGTATTGTAGAAAACGTCAATTTTATAGCAAAACCGATTGAAAAATTTAAAGAGGCAAATAACTATACCTTAGCTACAATTGTCTTTGGTTTTAGAAATTTTACAGACCAACTAACAGCATTAGAAAATATATATAATTCTCTTAAAACTGGTGGCAAATTAGTAATTATGGATTTTAAATCACCATCTAACGAAATCATTAGAGAATTGTATGAAAAATACACAGATTTTATTATTCCAAAAATAGGAAAATACATAGCGGGTGATGAGAGTAGTTATAAATATTTATCGGATTCCATTAAAACGTATATTAAACCAAATGAACTATCACGCTTACTCGAGAGAATTAATTTTGAAAATGTAACATATGAAACATTACCTGGTGATATAGTAACTATTCATAAAGGATACAAAACATGATCAAGGAAGAGGCAATAAAAACTTTTAATAAGTTTCTTGCAAGTGAGAAATTCATATCATCTATGCCAAAAAATTTCCTTGAAGATATAAATGGTAAAAAAATTAAAATTAATATTACTGATATTGAGCAAAGTGTATTTGTAAGTATTGAAGGAAAAAAAATAATTCTTATTGAAAAGTTAAATAAAGTTGATGTAGAGATATCTTCATCTCTTATAAACTTTGCATTCTTTTTATTATCAAGAGGATCAGATACTTACTCATCAAAAATTAATATCTCAGGTGACATTGAGACTGCCAATAAGTTCAATGAAATATTATCTAAGTCATCCGAATTAAGAGAATTAGTATCAAACTATATTGGAGGCGAGAATTTTGCTAGAATAGAATCTATCTTTTCTAATGTTTCATCAAAATTATCCAAGTTTATGGAAAATAAGCAAAAAGATATGAGGGATTATTTAATTCATGACTTAAGAATCCTTCCATCCAAAAGTGAGGTTGAGAAATTCTTAGATGAAGTTGACGAAGTGAAAAGTAGAACGGAAAAACTAATAAAAAAAATTAAACGATAATGAACAATTTTCTGCGCATAATACAAATAATTCGACTTTTTATTAAATATGATGTTGATAAAATGCTTGTCGATTCAGAATTTGTTCAAAATAAAAAGTATTTCTATCTATTTCCATGGAATTGGATGAGAACAAGACCAGTAAAAGAAGGTCCAAAAAAAATAAGACTTATGTTCGAAGAACTAGGTCCAATATTTGTTAAATTAGGCCAGGTTATCTCAACAAGAAAAGATTTACTTTCTAAGGAAATCGCTGAGGAACTAGCAAACCTTCAGGATCGTGTTAAACCTTTTCCCAGCGACCAATCAAAGCAAATTATTGAAAAAGAATTACAAAAAAATATAAAAGAAGTATTTTCTAGATTTGACGATGAACCTCTAGCATCTGCATCCATAGCACAAGTGCACTCTGCTCAGTTGAAAGATGGGTCAGATGTAATTGTTAAAGTTGTTAGACCGAATATCAAAAAAGATATAGAAAAAGATATTAGATTGATGAAAATAATTGCGAGATATCTAACTTCACTATCTGAGGAGTTTAAAAGGATGCATCTAATTGAGGTAGTTAATGACTATGAGATTTTAGTTTATGATGAGACAAACCTGATGAAAGAATCTTTAAATGCAAAAAAAATTAAAGAAAATTTTCATAATTCTAAATTAGTATATATACCAGAAATATTCTGGGAATATGTTACAAAACGTGTCTTGATAATGGAGAGAACTTTTGCTACACCGATAAATGATCGCAATAAATTAGTTACAGAAGGTATTGATTTTAACGAATTAGCTACAAGTGCTATTGAATTGTTTTTCATACAAGTATTTGAGCATAACTTTTTTCATGCCGATATGCATCCCGGTAATATTTTTATCCAACAACACAAAGGGCATGTTCAATTTGTTTTAGTTGACTTTGGAATTATGGGATCACTTAGTGCATTTGACAAAAAATATTTAGCAGAGAATTTTGTGGCATTTTTTAATCGTGATTACGAAAAAGTAGCAAGACTACATGTAGAGTGTGAGTGGGTCCCAAGAGATACAAATGTCTCTCTTTTAGAAACAGCAATCAGAGATAATTGCGAATCAATGCTAGATAAGCCTATTAAGGATGTATCATTAAGTGAAATTATTCTAGGTCTATTTGATACTGCTAGAAGGTTTAAGTTAGAAGTTCAGCCACAGCTTGTTCTTATGCAAAAAACCCTCCTTTATACAGAAGGTTTAGGCAGAGAATTTTCTCCTGATTTAGATTTATGGAAAACATCTAAGCCAATTTTAGAAAAATGGATGAGGAAGCAGAAAGGCCTATCTTCTATTTTAAAAAGATTACAGAATAACTCGTATGATCTTCTCGATATTTTGCCAGACTTACCACAAATTATGAAAAGATTAAATACACTTGTGTTAAGTGATAAGTTATCACTAGACAAAAATATTGACAAACTTAAGGATATTGAGGTGACACTCCATGAAAACTCTAAAAGAAATTATAAATCTTTTCTTGTTCTACTAGTTGTATTACTTTCTGCAGTGAATTATTATATTTACGCATTAAATATATTTGAACCATTTTATTTTGTTATTAGTATATTCGTTGTCATATTATTATTCTCTATGAGACCTAGAAGGAAGTCAAATGTCGAATGAGAAACTATCCAGTGAGTTAAACGAGCAACAATACAAAGCAGTTAACTGTTCTTTAGGAAACAAATTAATTCTTGCGGGTGCAGGAAGTGGTAAGACAAAAGTTTTAATACATAGAGTAGCTGTTTTAATTAGAGACTTTAATATAAAGCCGAGTAATATTTTAGCTCTTACTTTTACAAACAAAGCATCTAATGAGATGAAACAAAGGCTCGAGAATATACTAAGATCAACATCTCAAGGACTCTGGTTTGGCACATTCCATGGAATTTGTAGACGGATTTTGAAAATTCATTGGAAAGAAGCTGGGATAAAAGATTATTTTTCTATTTTGGATTCTCAGGATCAATTGAGAATGATAAAAAGGATTATTAAGCAGAAGAATCTAGATGAAAATTTATATGACCCAAAACATCTTCAATCATTTATAAATAACCAGAAGGACAAGGGGTTTAGGCATAGTAATTGTGATAATGATGACGCCAAATACATAGAGATTTATCGGGATTATGACCTTGCTTGCAGACAGACAAATAATGTTGATTTTGCAGACTTGATTTTATTAACATTTGAAATGTTGAAGAGTAATCCTAACATTTTGAATTACTATTCTAAAAGATTCAAAAACATAATGGTTGATGAATTTCAAGATACCAATACACTACAATTTGAATTACTCAAGCTTATAAATGGAGCACATGGCTCACTCTATGCAGTTGGTGATGATGACCAAGCTATTTATGGTTGGAGGGGAGCTAGAAGTAAAAATATAAAATATTTTACTGACCAATTTTCTGATGTTGAAATATTT
>CAJWMM010000032.1 GCA_913043035.1 uncultured Gammaproteobacteria bacterium
TCTTTGGATTTGTTTGAAAGAGTGAGCGCTAACAACTTTCTAGATTTTTTTGATAAGGTAGTCTCACGAAGTTGCGACGGGTTCATTTCGCCAAGTCCTTTGAATCTTGTAATTGATAAATCTTTATTATTGGAATCTATCTTCATCTTCTTTAACGTCATGTCTAAGTCTTTATCATCAATGACGTAATAAGTATCCTTTTTAAAATCAACTCTATAAAGAGGAGGTTTAGCAATATAGATATGTCCTGATTTAACCAACGGCTCATAGTGTTTTAAAAATAATGCTAATAATAATGTTGCGATGTGTAATCCATCTGAATCTGCATCTGCAAGAATACATATCTTTCCATATCTGAGTCTGCTTAAATCTGAATTACCTGGCTCTACACCTATAGAGGTACTAATGTCCTTCACTTCTTTAGAATCCAAAATTTTCGAAGAATTAAGTTCCCATGTATTTAAAATTTTCCCCCTTAGAGGGAGGATAGCTTGAAAATTTTTATCTCTTGCCTGTTTTGCTGACCCGCCTGCAGAATCACCTTCAACGAGAAACAGTTCATTTACCTTTATATCTTTGATAAGACAATCAGATAATCTACTTGGTAGTAATGTGCTTTTATTATTTTTTCTAACACTTTGTAAATTAGCATTAGTTCGTTCTTCTGCATTACTAATTACGAGTGAAGCTATCATTTTAGCCGTTTCTGAATTTTGATTGAACCATATCTCAAAGCTATCTTTAAGCTTTGGTGTTAATAACGACAAGATATTGGCAGATTGGAGCTTAGTTTTAGTTTGCCCAGCAAATTGTGGGTTCATCATCTTTATAGAAATAATAAATGAAGTATTTTTCCAAACATCATCCGGAGTTAATTTAATATTTTTTGGCAATAATTTTTTCCTTGCACAAAAATCTCTCAATGATTCTACAACTGCTGTCTTAAGAGCATTCACATGAGTCCCTCCACTTGGTGTAGGTATTAAATTGACATAACTAGCTTGGATAGTATCATTAGACTCTGTTAACCACACACATGACCAATCAATAGTTAATTCAGAAGATTCAAAATTCCCGGAGCAAGGTTTTTCTGGTATAAAAGATAATCCATTTGATGAATTAATTAAATAGTCTCCGAGGCCACCATTATGCAAATAATCAGTTTTCCCTACCTCATATAACTCGTCGATAACTTGTAACTTAAGTCCTGGTTGAAGTATTGATTTCGCTTTCACAAGATTATGAAGATCTTTAATATCTAGTTTATGAGTATCAAAGTATTTTTCGTTTATCTTGAATTTAATTATCGTACCTGATTTCTTTTTCAGATCTTTCTTCGTTTTAGATAATTGTTTTTTAATAGAACCATTGGAAAATGACATTTCATATTGATGATTATCACCGCTTCTTACAACAATAACTTTAAGTGATTGTGAGAGTGCGTTTACTATCGACACACCCACTCCATGAAGACCACCAGAAAATTTATAGTTTTTATCCGAAAACTTTGCGCCTGAATGAAGGTTTGTCATTATCACTTCAACACCTGATACTTTATGATCTGGATGTTTGTCTACTGGAAGTCCTCTACCATTATCCTCAACAGATATAGAGTTGTCAGTATGGAGTTTAACAATAATATGATCACAAAACCCAGAAATTGCTTCATCAACACTGTTATCAATTAATTCTTGAACTAAATGATTCGGATTTGTTGTGTCAGTGTACATGCCAGGTCGTTTTTGAACTGGCTCAATACCCTTTAGGACTTCAATATCAGATGATGTATATTTTTTTTTCACTATGTTGCTGTATAATTAATTATACTACAACAAAAAGGAGAGAGTATAAATGAATTATGTCTTTTATGATTTTGAGACATCAGGAACTAATAGATATTTTGATCAGCCAATTCAGATAGCTGCGGCATTAGTTAATGAAGACCTCAAGGTTGTTGAGACTTTAAATGAAACATGCAAACTAAAAGATGGCATTGTACCTAATCCTCAGGCCCTTCTCATCAATAAAATTAAAATTGATACGCTTAAGAACGGTCAATCTTTTTTCGAAATGGTGAACAAAGTTCATAGTAAATTCACTGATTGGTCACCAGCTACATTTATTGGATATAACAGTCTTTTTTTTGATGAGGTAGTTCTTAGACAGAGCCTATATCAATCTTTATATGATCCTTATCTGACAAATACAAATAATAACCGAAGAGCTGATTTATATCATATAATGTGTGCTATCGCGAAATTGAGACCTAGTGTTGTCAAACTTGGTTTCAATCCAAAAACAGAAAAAGAGAGTTATAAACTTGAGTACCTAGCTATAGCAAATAACGTTGAGCAAAAACAGGCGCATGATGCTATAAGTGATGTGTATGCAACTATTGGGATTGCAAAGATTATTAAGGAAAAAGCTAATGATTTTTGGGATCATTGTATAAATATCAGTAATCCAAATAATTTCTTATCATACTTAGACTTACATGATGTTGTATTTAAAGCACCCTCGCATCCTTCGCATGATTTTTCTCCTATGTCATTTATGACCGCAAACCCGGAGAGACCAAAAGAGCTAAGTTTTTTTGATTTGAACTATGATTTAGAAAAATATAAAGACTCTAGGTTATCAGGAATTATTTCTCTAATAGAAAGTAAAGAAAAAATTATAAAAATATTAGAGATAAACAAAGCGCCAATAATACTAGGTGATGACTTCATAAAGAATTCAGATCTTTTATCAAGCAAGTTAGATAATAATTATTACGAAAAAGCTAGTGAAATAAAAATGAACAAAGAATTTATTGAAAAACTCGAACAAGCTTTGGTGGATAGAGCGCAAGATAAAGCTGTGAATTACCCCATGCCTGATTTTCTTGAGACTCAAATTTATTCAGGGTTTAGCGGGCCAGGAGACAAGGAAAAAATGAATGATTTTAGAAATACATCCGATTTTGAAAAAAAATATTTAATCTCTAGAGACTTTGAGGATGCTAGATACAGAGAGATCGCATATAGAATCCTCTTTAATGAGTGTCCGACAGTTTTTTCTGAGGATAAACTTAATGAGAGAAAGCAGTTCTTTGCGCAGAGAGCTCTTGATTCGAGTAATGACGTGAAATGGTGCACAATCGACAAAGCGAGACGAGCCATAGAGAGCTTGCAAGGTAATGATGCATACAAGACAGATGTCTCATCAATAAAGGAAATTGAATTATTTATTAATGAAGAGGAAGAAAAATACAAAGAATATTTAGCCTGCTAATTATTTAGTGTACTTAAAATCTGTTTATAAGGAACATAGCCAGGTATTACTTTTCCAGTTTCCGTAAAAATCATAGGAGTGCCGTTGACTCTTAGGCTATAAGCTAATTCTAAATTTTGTTTGAGAGGGTTGTCACATTTGGCCTCATCAATGAAATCTCCATCAAAGGCTATCTCAAGTAAATCCTTTTTATTTTCTGAACACCAAAGTGAGACCATGCTCATATACGCATCATCATCAATTCCATTTCTTGGGAAAAGCACATATCGGACTTCAATATTATTTTCTAATAAGTCTGGTATTTCATTATGTAGCTTTTTACAATATGGACAGGATACATCTGTAAAAACAGTTATGATATGATCTGTTTTTTTTGGCTTATAGATAATAGTGTCTTTTTTATCTAGTGTCTGAAGAACTGATATTCTAAAGTTTTCTATTTTCTGTTGCGTTAGATTAATTCCAGAATCAATCTCAATAATATTACCAGCTAACAAGTAATTTAAATCTGCTGTTAAATAAAAAATTTGCTCACCAATTAAGATCTCAAAAAAAGAATTATTTATCTTGTCAATAGAGTCTATTTTAAGATCAGGGTATGATTTGATAAATTTCTCCTCTGCGTCTTCCGTTGTATAGCTATTTGTATTATTTTGAGTGCAAGAAACTAGTGCTATAAAACTAAATATTAAAAAATATCTCATAATTTACCTCTTGGGTGATGTTGAGCATGGAAGGCTTGAAGCCTCTCTCTCGCTACGTGTGTATAAATCTGAGTAGTTGATAAGCTAGAGTGACCTAATAGCAATTGAACAGCTCTTAAATCTGCTCCATTGTTTAGCAAATGAGTAGCAAAAGCATGTCTCAATGAATGTGGAGAGATATTTTTGTTTGGAATTGAAATTTTTGAGTATTTACAAATCATAGACCAACAAGCTTTGCGCGAAAATATTCTCCCTTTGTCTGTGAGGAATACTCTAGTATTATTCTTCGATGAAATTGGCACTTCTCTATGATTATCAATATACTTTAGATACCAACTCATTGCTTTTTCTCCCAATGGTATGATTCTCTCTTTGTCGCCTTTTCCAATTACTCTAACTAAGCCTCGCTCTAGATCTACTTGATTTAAATTAAGTTCTATTAATTCTGATACTCTTAGCCCAGTAGCGTACAAAATTTCTAGAATACATCTATCTCTTATGCCTGTACTTGCAGAAGTATCAGGTGCATCTAAGAGGTTGGTAATATCTTCTTCACTTAAATTGATAGGTAACTTCCTCTTAAGCTTAGGTGAATCAATTAATTCACTTGGGTCAGAACTCATCTTATGCATTTTATATGCCCAAACAAAAAAGCCTTTTATGGATGATAAAATTCTATTAATTGAAGCAGAAGAACAACCTGATTCAAATTTCTCGGCTAGATACAAATTTAAATCGACGTCACTAGATTCTAATAGTGTAATATTCTTATTGTTCAACCATGACTCGAGTTTATGTAAGTCGCTTGAATAAGATAACATGGTATTTTTTGATAAACCTCTCTCTATCCAGATTTGATTACAATACTCAGTTATCAAGCTTTTTTTTCTGTGTGTCTGCATTTACATTTACGTATAAGTAATTGTACTATGAAATAAGTAAGTATGTAAAATAACTTGTAAGATATGAAAGAAATAATAAAAAATAGCTGTATCAATGAATTCGACCCAAATGCGTTAGAGGAAATACAAGCTATTAATAAGATTATTAAAGTAATTAAACCCAATAAATCTAGTGAGAAAGTTAATATTAAAGATGCTTTGCATAGAACTATTTCATCTTCAGTTCGTGCGTCAATAAATGTTCCTTCTTTTAAGAATTCTGCTATGGATGGTTATGCTATTAATCTTCATGATTTGAAGTTAAATAAATTCAAACTATCTGAAATTGGTGTCTCATTTGCTGGTAAACCCTTTCGATCATCTCTAAGAAAAGGTGGGACTGTGAGGGTTATGACAGGAGCATTGATACCTAAAAATGCAGATGCAGTAATCATGAAAGAAATGGTATCGAAAGAGGGTATTTATATTAATTTTCCTCAAAATATCAAAAAAAATCAGAATATTAGGTTCGCTGGGGAAGATATTAAAAAAGGAGAGACGGTTTTTAAACAAGGAGATGAATTAGATTTTTCTGGTCTATCAATACTATCTTCTCTAGGCATAGAATATGTTGATGTATTCTGTAAACCAAAGGTAAGTTATTTTTCAAGTGGGGATGAATTAGTTGCCACAGGCAAAAAGTTACAACAAGGTCAGATTTATGATAGCAACCGATATCTTCTTCATGGATTACTTAAAGATCTGCCTGTAGTCTTTACTGATTTAGGAATTGTGAAAGATAAGAAACTTCATTTAGTAAATAAACTCCGAAGAGCATCTGAAAAATCGGATATCATAATAACAACCGGAGGCGTATCAGTTGGAGATGCAGATTATATAAAAGATGCGCTAAATGAAGTTGGCTCAGTAGGATTTTGGAAAATTGCGATAAAGCCTGGAAGACCACTAGCATTTGGGAAAATAAATGATTCCTATTTCTTTGGACTACCTGGTAATCCTGTCTCTGCGGCAGTTACTTTTCAACTATTTGTAATTCCTGCTATAAATAGACTCTTATCACAAAAAAGAAAAAAAATGATTTTAATAAAGGCTATTTCTAAAAACAAGCTAAAAAAGAAACCAGGGCGGACAGAATATAAACGCGCGATACTATCGACAATTAATAATAAAACTTATGTTGAAACTACTGGTCTACAAGGATCTAACATAATGATGTCTATGCTTAAAGCCAATTGCTATATTAGGTTATCAGCGGATATAAGCAATGTTAGCAAAGGTGATATAGTTGAGATTATACCTTTTAGTACTAAATTTTAATGGAATTATATGAAACAAGAAATTGGATTATTTAAGACACTTACTATTTGTCTATATGATTGGATGCTTCTATTTTCGATACTATTTTTTCTCTCTTTTCCTTTCGTTTATTTGAATCAAGGAGACGATTTAGGTAATAATATTTTTTATCAACTTTATGTTTTCTTCATTATTATTTTTTATTATTCATGGTTTTGGATAAAGCATAAACAGACACTTGGAATGAAAAGCTGGAGAGTCTATATTGAGGATGTTAATGGGTTAGATAAAATATCTTTTAAACAATGTATTCTGAGAATATTTTTCTCTTTAATTGGTGGTCATATTTTTCTCATATTTAACAAAAGATCTTTACACGACTTAGTGTCAAAAACACATATTATCAAAAAAGATAATTAGCGTAAACCTGACTCCAATTGATATTTAAAGATGTATTTGCCAAGTAATGCAAATGCTATTAGTGGTAGCATTACACTTATAAGTGGGTTGATACCAAAAATTAGTCCTATATTTGGTAAAATCGAAGAAATAATGAAGAATATGATTCCAATAAATAGACCTATTACAATCCTTTTACTTGTATT
>CAJWMM010000033.1 GCA_913043035.1 uncultured Gammaproteobacteria bacterium
AGATCAAGGCATTTCTCAAGATAAGTTAAAGTCTTTTCGTAATCTCCCTTTCTGTCGTAACAAACAGATAGGTTATATAATGCATCAGGATAAAAATTATCTAAATCTAGAGATCTTTCGAAGAGATTGATAGCAGCATCGTACATTTGCTTATCGATATACACGACACCAAGATTATTTAAAACCTCCTTGCTTTCAAATAATTCTCTTGCTGTCTTGAAAGATTTTTCTGCATCATCTAATAAACCAAGATAATGTTGGAGGTTGCCACAGTTTATATGAAGTTTAGTATGTGTTGGAAAATTCATAATAGCCTCTTTCACATTCAAAAGAGCCTCACTCAGCCTTCCATGACTTACATGATCTTGTATCTTCTCAAGATATATATCTAAAGATTTTTCTTTAACCATTAATTAATGTGAGCTTTTTTTATTTTAACGGCACAGAATTTGAACTCTGGAATTTTTGCATCAGGATCAAGTGCTGCATTCGTTAACACGTTTGCTGCTGCCTCAACATAGCAAAAAGGTATAAATATCTGACCTAGTTGTAGTCCATCATCTCTTCTTACATAGACATCTACTTTTCCTCTTCTTGATTCAATGGTAATAAGGTCGCCATCTTGAACACCAATTTTTTTCATGTCTTCTAAACACATATTCGCGAATGGATCTGGCTCGATTTGATGGAGCATGCTTGCTCGTCTTGTCATACTTCCTGTATGCCAGTGTTCAAGTTGTCTTCCTGTTATTAAAATATAATCAAATTCCGTATCCGGGAGTTCATCGGCATTTTTGAAAGGTGATACTTTAAAGGTCGCTAATCCATCTGATGTTGGAAAATCATCTGTGAAAATAACAGGTTGGCCTGGGTCATCCTCTGTGTTACATGGATATGTTACTGAATGCTCTTGCTCGAGTCTCTCCCAGGTAATGCCTGCAATAGTAGGCATGCATCTAGTCATCTCCTCAAAGACATCTTTCGGACCATCATAGCTCCAATCTAATCCCATCCCACGAGCTATTTGCTGAATAATCCAAAGATCCTGTTTTGCTTGGCCTGGAGGGTAAACAGCCTGTCTGCCTAATTGCACTCTTCTATCAGTATTTGTAAAGCTGCCGGTTTTTTCTGGGAATGCAGATGCTGGCAAAATAACATCCGCAAAAAATGCAGTCTCTGTAACAAATATATCTTGAACTACTAAATGTTCTAAGCTGGATAGTGCTTTGCGTGCATGATTTAAATCTGGGTCTGACATTGCTGGATTTTCACCCATTACGTATAACCCTGTTAGATTTTTTGCAACAATGGCATCCATAATTTCTACGACTGTTAAGCCAGGTTTTTTATCCAATTTTGTATCCCAAAAATTCTCAAAGAACTTATTAATTTTTGGATCGTCAACTCTTTGATAGTCTGGGAATACCATTGGAATTAGCCCAGCATCAGAAGCGCCTTGAACGTTATTTTGTCCTCTTAGAGGATGTAATCCAGTACCAGGTTTGCCAATTTGTCCTGTCATTAATGCAAGCGATATTAATGCTCGTGCATTATCCGTCCCGTGGATATGTTGTGAGACACCCATACCCCAAAATATCATTGATCCTTTTGATGATGCATATAGTCTTGCAACTTCATTTAGCGTTTCTTCTGGTATACCACATATCTTAGACATTATTTTTGGCGAATAATCTTTGAGATGATTTCTAAGTTTGTCATAATCTTTTGTTCTATTTTTAATGAACTCTTTATCGACCAAGTCCTGATCTATAATAGACTTCATTATCGCATTTAACATTGCTACATCTGTATCAGGTTTAAATTGAAGAAAATAATTTGCATGTCGTGATATATCTGTTTTTTTAGGATCCATTACAATAAGAGTTTTACCTTCTTTCGAAGCATTTTTCATAAACGTTGCAGCTACAGGATGATTTACAGTTGGATTAGAACCAATAATGATAATCACTTCTGCTTCAGTGACATCAGCAACTTGATTTGAAACAGCTCCTGAACCGACCATTTCGAGCAATGCTACTACAGATGATGCGTGGCACAATCTTGTACAGTGGTCAACGTTGTTTGTATTGAATCCAGTCCTAATTAGTTTTTGGAAAAGATAAGCCTCTTCATTAGAGCCTTTAGCACATCCAAATCCAGCAAGGCCTGATGGACCATGAGCTTTTTTTACTTTTTTGAAACCTTCGATGGCAACATCTAACGCATGTTCCCATGTTGTCTCCTCAAAAATTTCATTTATATTATTGAAATCATATGAATGAAGATCAATATTTTTATCAACCCCTTGTTTTCTTATAAGAGGTTTAGTTAACCTGCCATCATTATGAATGTAATCAAAACCGTAACGACCTTTAACACAAAGTCTACTTAAATTGGACGGTCCGTCTCTTCCTTCAGCAAATAGAATTTTCTCATCTTTAACGTTATAAGTAAGAAGACAGCCAACTCCGCAATAAGGACATACACTCTCAACTTTTTTATCCGGTATATTCAATGCAACTTCTTTCGAAGGCATCAAGGCACCTGTAGGGCATGCTTGAACACATTCGCCACATCCGACACATGTACTTTCCCCCATAAAATCATTTATATCGAAAACAATTTCAGATTTAAAACCACGATTTGCATATCCAATCACATCATTAACTTGTTCTTCACGGCATGCGCGAACACATCTTGTGCATTGAATACAAGCATCTAGATTAACTGCGATTGCAGGATGTGTAAGATCATGTTTTTCTTGAACGTTAGTTGGAAATCTATTTGCTTTAATATTTAATCTCTCAGCCCAATCTGATAGCTCGCTATCTTTTTTATAAACTTTATGAGACACATCAGAAGTGAGAAGTTCTAGGACTAGTTTTTGCGAGTGGACAACACGATCGTTATTTGTATTCACAACCATCCCATCAGCTATTGTTCTCACGCATGATGGTTGAAGAACTCTCTCACCTTCAATTTCAACCATGCAGGCTCTACAATTACCGTCAGGTCTCATGCCTTCTTTAAAACATAGGTGCGGGATTTCAATTCCATTTCTCTTTGATACATCAAGTATTGTCTCATTTGGGTTTCCAAAGTAATTTTTGCCATTAATCTTAATAGCAACAAAACTTCTATCAACTATTTCTTTTGGATTAGTAGCCATTTAATTCTTCACCTTTTTATACTCAACGATAGGAGTTGTCTCTGGTTCATTGGGAAAATACTTTATAACGCATTTAAGCGGATTTGACGCTGCTTGGCCAAGACCACAAATAGATGCATCAGACATCACTTGAGAAAGTTCTGAAAGCAATGGCACATCCCATTTCTTCTCTTTCATCATTTCAGTGGCTTTTGAGGTACCCACTCGACATGGAGTACATTTTCCGCATGATTCATGAAGGAAGAATCCCATGGTGGTGGATGCTGCTTGAGCAACTCTATCTTTATCAGACAAGATAACAATCGCTGCAGACCCAATAAAACAACCATATTCATGTAGGGTGTCGAAATCCAGAGGTATATCATCCATGGACGCAGGTAGAATTCCACCTGAGGCTCCACCTGGGAAATACGCATAGAAATCATGACCTTCTTCCATACCTCCAGCATATTCGTCTATTAACTCCCTTACCGTGATTCCTGCAGGTGCAAGGTGAACACCAGGTTTTTTAACTCTACCACTTACAGAAAAGGATCTAAGACCTTTTCGATCGTTTCGACCATAAGATGTGAACCAATACGCACCTTTTTCAATAATGTCTCTTACCCAATAAAGAGTTTCCATATTATGTGCGAGGGTAGGTCTTCCAAATAAGCCAACTTGTGCAACGAAAGGTGGCCTTAATCTAGGCATACCTTTTTTTCCTTCAATAGATTCTATCATTGCTGACTCTTCTCCGCATATGTATGCACCCGCACCTCGTCTGAGCTCTATGTCTGGTATGTCACTATTAAATCTAGCTCTTATACCATCTAATTCGTCTGCTAGTATCTTACGAACAGCCGCATACTCATCACGCAAATAAATATAAATCTTATCAATGCCTACAACCTCTGAAGCTATAAGCATACCCTCTAGAAATCTATGAGGATCTGACTCAAGATAGTGACGATCTTTAAAAGTCCCTGGTTCGCCTTCATCTATATTTACAGCTAATAGTCTTGGTGCCTCTTGTTCAGTTAAAATTCTCCATTTTTTTCCTGCTGGGAAACCTGCTCCACCTAAGCCACGAAGATTTGAATTCTCTAACTCAACCAAAACACTTTCTTTGGTAATAGATCCTTTTTTAATTTTATCTAATAACTCATAACCACCTTTTTTTATGTAATCAGACATTGTTATGTAATTTGGAATTTTTGGTTGATGCTTTTTCTGATCTACTGCTGTTTTGATTTTCTTAAAATCTGCATGGTCAATTGGATTAAACTTCACAACCGCAACTGGTGCATTTTGACATCTGCCTATACATGGTACTTTTTGTATTCTCACTGATCCTTTGTAATAACTATCAAGCGTATCGGCTAACTCATGAGCTCCTTGTAATTCACATGAGACAGAATCACACACTCTAATTGTCAGTGAAGGTGGGACAGTATCCCCTGATTTAATTATGTCAAAGTGATGATAAAATGTAGCAACTTCATAAACTTCAGTTTGGGAGATATCCATTAAATCAGCCAGAGCTGTCATATACTCTTCGTTTATATGACCTTTAGCATCTTGAATTAAATGAAGGTACTCTATTAAATGGTCTCTTCTATATGAACCTGTGTTTATAAGTTTAATTAAATCATCTTTTACATCTAGATTAACTTTTCTTCCTCTGTTTCTGAGTTTCTTATTTTTTTTGAATTTTTTTTCTCGTATTAGACCATCTTTTTGTTGCTCTTTTTTTTCTGAATGCGGGTCAAGTGCCTGCATAAGATCATCAGTAGTAAGATTTTCAAGGTTAAGTGCTTTTAGATGAGGCAACATTGAGCTCTCAAACTTAGAGAGTTCTCTCTTCCAAGATTTGTAGTCAAGCTGATTTTTCTTCTCTTGAATTTTTTTGAGCTCTTGAGCAATCTCTATGAATGAAGGTTGCTTCCTAACAATTTTAAGGCTATGTTTTCTTTTGATATTTTGTAGATCTTCTCCATCTGCTAACTTTTTTTTCAAAGAGCTGTGTTCTTCTCTTGCTTTTTCTAAGCTGATTGAAGGGTACTCGCCTAATGAGTATATCCTCTCTTTCCGCTTACCATTTTCATAAATATGGTAACGAAATTGCCAGTGTTTGTTACCATTCTTTCTGACAATTACTGCTAAACCTAACCCATCTGAAAGTCTATAATCAGTAGCTCTAGGTTCTGCGGCGTTGATTATCTTATCCGTGAGTTTTGACATTGCTTTCCTCCAAATACACAAATGTGGGTACTACTGTGGGTACTAGATTATTCACTCTCATTAAATGTGGGTATCTCTCATTCACCATACCCACAGACTACTACTATTAAGATTAAATATCAATAAAATATGTTATCTTATTCTAAGGAACTAAATTCATGGATGTTTCAATGAATAGAAAAGAATGCTTACATTTTCTGGAGGAGTCAGCAGAAGACTTATGTATTTGTGGGGTTGCATCTGAGCAAATAGATCTCGAGAAATTATCAGATGACGAGCTTAACCTGCTCGTAAGCATAGTAAAGAAAGTAAGACTAAACGAATCAACTTAGGAGGAGACAAATGGTCGATGAGAAGACATATTCTGAGAATGAAATTAATGATTATTTAAAAAAGCACCTCAGCAACTGGTACTTTGAGAATGGCTGGATAAGACGGAAGTATAAAACGAGCGGCTGGAAGGGAACACTCATGGTAATTTCAACAGTAGGTCATTTGGCAGAGGCAGCGTGGCATCATCCAGATATTTCAGCATCTTACGCATTTGTTATTGTTAAACTTCAAAATCACGCAGCAAAAGGTATCACTGATAAAGACTTTCTTTTAGCTAAAAAGATTGAGGAAGTTATTCAATGGAATCCATCCAATGAGGATAACACATTGGAAGGTACGCCAGATGATCCAAGATTTAAATATATAAAATATGATTAATTGACACTGTTAAGTGAGCGAACTGTATTGGTGATTTCTGAGTAAGGAAGCCCATTAGGAATAATTCTCTTCACAATCATATTCTTGTCTATAATATACAAGTTTGAACTATGCTCGACAATGTAATTAGGATTGTTAGCGCTATCTACTAACTCGTATGGAATTTTGAAATACTTGGTCATCTTATCAATCATCTCTTTAGATGAGGTAAGACCAAGAATCCTATCATCAAAAAAATTAACATATTTTGTGATGATTTGCGGTGTGTCTCTCTGATAATCTACGCTTATAAATATAGGCTGAACTTCGTCAGCGATATCTCCTAGCTCTTTTAATGATTTTCTGATATCCAGCATGGTTGTAGGACAAATATCTGGGCAATGTGTGTATCCAAAAAAAACTAAGATAATTTTGCCCTGATACTTATCTAGCGTCAGCGATTTCTCTTTAGGAGAAATAAAAGTTACTTCCTTAAATGCTTTGCTCACATCAGGCATCGCATAGATATTTTGAGATAAGAGTCCGCTTATTATCAGAATTTGTGTCACTAATTTGATCATAATTTCTTATCATAACATTTGATTGTTAAACGTAAAAATTGTGTCTTTTTTCCTTAAAAA
>CAJWMM010000034.1 GCA_913043035.1 uncultured Gammaproteobacteria bacterium
GCTGCCTGATTTATTTCATTTGTTTTTTTTATATAAAAAAAGTCTAAGTAAGAATTAGCAAATACATAATTTAAATTAAACTTAAGGTGATTATCTCTATGGTTTTGATTAAGGTTAGACCCAAAGCTATCATATTCTGTATTGCCTATACTTTTATAGTAATTAGTAGACACTTCACTCTGACCAACAGTCATTACATAATTAAAATCTAAATTAGTTGTATCGTAAGCATGTTTTTTTGAAGAAGCAACTTTTGCTTTGTAAGAATCTGACTCTAATCTACTTATATTAGTTGAAAAATTATGATTCATATAATTTAAGCCACCTGAATAAACTATATTTTTTGTATTGTGAGTTCCTGTGCTTATTGAAATTTTATTACCTATGTTTTTCTTTGTAATGATATTAATTACACCTCCAATAGTATCCTTTCCATAAAGTGTAGACATGCTTCCTTTAGAGATTTCAATGCTCTCAATCATGTCAACTGATATATGCTGAATAGATGGAACGCCTAATGTACCTGGATTGAGGTCAACCCCATTTATAAGCACTTTCGTATGATTACTCTCAGTTCCCCTGAGAAATATTGATTTAGTTTGACCATAACCTCCATTACTTCCAATGCTGATTGAGCTTGATTTACCAAGTATTTCATTGATTGACTCATATCCTTGTAATTTTATTTCTTTTGAAGTAATGACCTGAACATTATTGAAAACATTAAATACTTTCGTTGGTTTTTTAAGTGGCGTAACCACCACTTGATCCAAGAACGTCTCAGCAGACACATATGTATTAGTTGCTAGAGATATAGCAATAATTATTCCAAAATATTTCCCCACTTTTGAAACCTCCCGTTTCTAGGGACTTTATCATATAGGCGTTCGGACTTTACCGTTACGGGGGTAGTATCAGAAATTAACTGAGTTTTCCCTATTTCATAAAGTTTAATTCTTTATACCAATGCCTTTTTCTAGCATTATTAACCCTATCTTAAATAAAATTATAATAAAAACAATAATAATTGTTAAAGATACGTAAATACTTGTTTCTTCTAGTCCTAGGAATCCATATCTGAAAACACTCACGATATATGCAATAGGGTTGAACAAAGAAACGTCTTGCCAAATTTGTGGGAGTGATTCAATAGAGTAAAAAGTTCCACCGAGATATGTCAATGGGTTTAAAACAAATGTTGGCACTATGTTTATATCATCAAAACTTTTTGCATATGCTGCATTAATAAAGCCTGCGATTGAGAATAAGAAAGCTGTTAGGACTGTAATGAATAAAACAAACGGAATATTATGTATAGGTATATCTATAAAGAAAATCGTAACTACATAAACAGCAAAGCCTACAATCAAGGCACGCAGAACTCCACCACTTACATAACCGACTAGTATAATCCAATTAGGTACTGGTGAAACAAGAAGTTCTTCTGTACTTTTTTGAAATCTCCCGCTGTAAAAAGATCCCACTACATTCATATAAGAATTAGTAATAATTGGGATAATGATCAATCCCGGTATTATGTATTCAATGTAAGAAAATTCTTTAATGCTACCAATTTTATCACCTATAAAATTTCCAAATATAGTAATATAAAGAAACATCGTAATAACAGATGGAAGTATTGTTTGAATCCAAATTCTCGCAAACCTTAAAAATTCTTTTCGTATTATTGTCTTGAAAGCAACAATATGATCAGCTGTCATTGCTAACTCCAGTATTTGTTAGTTCCATAAATAACTCTTCTAGTTGATTTCTTTTATTAATGATATTGAGTACAGAAATACTCTTTTTATTAAGTTCATTTATGATATCAGATATATTAAATCTATTTTCACAAGTTATTTCAATAGTATATTCATCAAGCATATTTACGTTAAATGAATCTAATTTTATGTCAGAAGTAATCCTATCACTTGATTTAACAAGATATGTTTTATTCTTTTTCATATTATATATATCTGTCATTGAAGAATTTTGAATTATCTCACCTTTATGTATGATTGCGAGATTTTTACATAATCGTTCTGCTTCTTCGAGATAGTGTGTAGTTAAGATGATTGTTACACCTTTCTTATTAATCTCTTGGAAAAAATCCCACATGGTCAAGCGTAGCTCTGTATCTACTCCTGCAGTTGGTTCATCCAATATAAGTATATTGGGTTTATGTATAAGAGCTCTTGCAATCATCAACCTTCTTTTCATACCACCTGATAATTCTCTTGGAGTTAAATCTTTTTTTTCCCAAATACCAAGTTGATTAAATAATTCATATGTCCTTGAATGCGCAACCTCTCTTGTTATACCAAAATAACCACCCACATTTAACATTGTCTCTTCAATTGGTATAAATTGATTAAGATTATATTCTTGTGGAACTATACCTATATTTTTTTTTGCCCAATCTGGATTATCCGTGATGTCTTCACCTAACACTTTGACAGTGCCTGAGCTAATTGTTACCAATGAGGAAATGATTCCGATAACTGTAGATTTCCCAGCACCATTCGGTCCTAAGAAAGCAAAAAAATCACCTGATTCAATCTCCAAATTAATATTTTTTAGTGCTTCAAATCCATTTCTGTAAGTTTTATTCAAGTTTATTATTTCAAGTGCATTTTTCATAAAAATCTCAATATTTTGTGTTTTTTCCTCAAATAAATTGACAATATTACATACTCACGTAAACTTACTGAGTTATAACAGATAAACAATATATATATCAAGCTTATAATAATTAAGTTAATATAAAGGGCGGTAAATATGAGTCATACATCTTATCCTAACGCAAAATCAAGATTACAGAGAAGTGAGTTAGCTGTACCCGGATCATCACCTAAGATGTTTGAAAAAGCATTAAAATCAGATGCTGACTATATTTTTTTAGACCTTGAGGACGCAGTTTCTCCAAATGATAAAGTCATAGCACGTGAAAATGTAATACAAGCTCTAAAAGAATTAGATTGGAAGGGAAACGGAAAAACAATCTCTGTTAGAATCAATGGACTTGATACACATTATATGTACAGAGATGTCGTTGAGTTAATGATTCAGGCAGGAGAGCACATAGATACAATATTAATTCCTAAAGTTGGTGTAAAAAGTGATGTATACATGGTGGATTGTATGGTGAGTCAAATAGAACAAGAAAGAGGATTGAAAAATAAAGTAGGGCTTGAGTGTTTAATTGAAACAGCTTTAGGAATGGTTAATATTGAGGAAATTGCACAATCATCGACTAGGTTAGAAGCTTTACATTTTGGTGTTGCGGATTATGCTGCTAGTTTACGAGCAAGGACCGTGGTGATAGGAGGTTTAAATCCTGATTACCCAGGAGACCAATGGCATCAAGGATTATCAAAGCTAGTTGTAACTTGCAGAGCATTTGGGTTAAGACCAATTGATGGACCATTCGGTGACTTCAATGATCCTGACGGCTATATTCTTGCAGCTAAAAGAGGCGCTGCAATAGGTATTGAGGGAAAGTGGGCAATTCACCCATCTCAGATTGAGCATGCGAATAACGTATTTTCACCACCAGAGTCAGAAGTCACAAAAGCAAAAAGAATAATTGACGAGCTAAAAAAAGCAGCTGATCAAGGCAAAGGAGCCGCACAACTAGATGGAAGAATGATAGATGCAGCGTCAGAAAGAATGGCAAGAAACGTTGTCAACATAAGTGAGTTAATAGAGTCAAAAAAATAATGAATATACACGAGTATCAAGCTAAAGAAATTTTATCTAAATTCGGTGTATCAGTGCCAAAGGGTGGAATCGCATACAGTCCTGAAAATGCGAAAGATAGAGCTTCGGAACTTGGCGGTGAAATGTGGGTAGTTAAAGCACAAATTCATTCAGGCGCAAGAGGTAAAGCGGGCGGTATTATTGTGTGCAAAAGTCTGCAAGAGGTATCAGATGCTGCAAATAATCTTCTAGGAAAAAAACTAATTACAAATCAAACCGGTCCAGAAGGTAAAACCGTGCAAAGAATATACATAGAAGAGGGTACAGATATCAAAAAAGAATTTTATCTTGGTCTAGTATTTGATAGAAGTACTGAAAGTATAATGGTGGTTGCTTCATCAGCTGGTGGTATGAGCGTAGAAGAGATTGCTCAAGAAAAACCCGAGACCTTAATTAAAACGAAAATTGAGGCTGCTGTTGGCATGCAGGCATTTCAGGCTAGAGAAATAGCATTTTCATTAGGCTTAGATGCAAAAGCAATTTCAAGATGTGCACAAGCAATACTCGGTGCTTATAAAGCGTTTAGTACTTCAGATGCAACTATGGTAGAAATTAATCCACTTGTCCTTACAGGAGACGATCATATATTAGCGCTGGACTGTAAAATGTCATTTGATGATAATGCATTGTATAGAAATGAGGCTTTAGCAGAGTTGAGAGATAAAACACAAGAAGATCCAAAAGAAACTTATGCAGCTGATCGTGGATTAAATTACATTGCTTTAGACGGTAATATTGGCAACATTATTAATGGTGCTGGCTTAGCCATGGCTTCGATGGATATGATCCAACTTGCAGGTGGTAAACCGGCTAATTTTCTAGATGTAGGTGGTGGCGCTACTCCTGAAAAATTTGTGAAAGCTTTTAAGCTTATTTCAGGTGATCCAAATGTAAAAGTTATACTTATTAATATTTTTGCTGGAATCAACCGTTGTGATTGGGTTGCGCAGGGTATCGTCGATGCCTTGAGCTCTATTAAAATTACACAACCACTTGTTATAAGACTTGCTGGAACAAATGTTGATGAAGGGATAAAAATTCTAAAAGATAGCAAGATTGATTATATAGAAGCATTCACACTTGAAGATGCTGCTAATAAAGCTGTAAAAGCATTAGAGTCACAATAAAAAATGGCAATCTTAATAGATAAAAATTCTAAAATAATTGTTCAAGGGTTTACGGGTAAAATAGGTACATTTCATGCAGAGGAAATGATGGAATACGGAACTAACGTAGTTGGGGGAGTTACACCAGGCAAAGGTGGCCAGACACATTTAGACAAACCAGTATTTAATACTGTCAAAGAAGCTGTTGAGGTAACTGGTGCAGATAGCAGCATTCTTTTTGTACCTCCAGCATTTGCAGCTGATTCAGCAATGGAAGCAGCGGATGCAGGCATTAAAACACTCGTAGCCATAACTGATGGTATCCCTGCGCATGATATGATTAAGGTAAAAAGATATATGAGAAGGTATAAAAATGAAGATAGGATGACTATGGTTGGTCCGAATTGTGCTGGTGTGATTAGTCCTGGTAAATGTATGCTAGGTATAATGCCGGGACACATATATAAAGAGGGTAATGTAGGCGTAATAGGAAGATCTGGGACGCTGGGGTATGAAGCAGCACAACAAATGAAGGATCTAGACATAGGTATATCTACAAGCGTAGGGATAGGTGGTGACCCCATCAATGGAAGTGCATTTAGAGACCACTTAGAAAAATTTGAAAAAGATGAAGAGACAAAAGTTATTTTAATGATCGGAGAAATTGGTGGCCCACAAGAAGCAGAGGCAGCTGAGTTTGCCAAAAAAAATATCTCAAAACCAGTTGTTGCTTATATTGCTGGATTGACCGCACCAAAAGGAAAAAGAATGGGCCATGCTGGTGCTATTGTAAGTGCAGGCGGAGAATCTGCAGCTGAGAAAGTGGAAATTCTCAAAAATGCAGGCATTACCATCGCAAAGAATCCTTCTGTCATAGGTGAGACTGTAGCATCTGTTTTGGAAAAAGCTTAATGTCTGAATCTCCAATAATAGATATTGGAGCTAATCTAACTCATCCTGATTTACATCCAAATATACAACAAATTATACAACAAATGGATGATAGTAATGTTACACGCGCTATTATAATAGCCTCAAATTTAGAGGATGCTAGTAAAGCTATTTCAATTGTAGAATGCTACCCAAAAAAATTTTATGCAACTGTTGGCTTTCATCCTCATAATGCAAAGGAATTCAGTAATAGTGACATTGAAGGCATAAAAAAACTTTTACAAAATAAATTTATTGTTGCAATTGGTGAATGTGGACTAGATTATTATCGTTTATATTCAGATAAAAAAACTCAGATATTTTGTTTTGAAAATCACATAAGACTTGCAATAGATTCTAAGAAGCCTTTATTTCTTCATGAGAGAAATGCTCATAAAGATTTTTATGCCATTCTCTCATCGGCTTCCAATAATTTGAGCAAGTTTGTTGTACATTGTTTTACAGGAGATAAAAATATTTTAAAAAAGTATCTAGATCTTGGGTCATATATTGGAATAACTGGTTGGATAACTGACAAAGATAGAGGATCACATTTACATGATATAATGCAATATATACCAAGTGATAGATTAATGATTGAGACAGATTGTCCATATTTAATACCACATAATATAGAGAAGAATGTCGGTAAAACGAACTACCCTTATTATTTACCATATGTTGCATCATTCTTAGCAGCATGTTTAAATAAAGATGTAAACTCAGTGAGAAAATCAACATATAAGACTACGAAAGAGTTTTTTTCCATTAATGATTAATCAATCAGATA
>CAJWMM010000035.1 GCA_913043035.1 uncultured Gammaproteobacteria bacterium
ACTGCTATAATGCAGGGATGTGCTACATACTTTTTAGCATCTTATTACGGAATCGCACTAGAATTCACAGATTATCTTACCATCATAGCCACAGCAACACTTGCATCAATTGGTACTGCAGGCATCCCAAGTGCTGGAATAATCATGCTATCGATTATTTTGGAGCAAATAGGAATACCACTAGAGGGAATTGCATTGTTGTTAGGAGTTGATAGATTACTTGATATGATGCGTACTAGTGTTAATGTTGCAGGCGATACATGTATAAGTTGCATTGTTGCGAAAAGTGAAGGTTTAATTAATACAAAAGTCTTTGAAGATACTAGTGAGAACTAGTTGTAAGTGATTCATGTCTTGATTCAATATCTAAAACGTCAAAATTATCAATGAACAAGATCGCTTTACAGAATGCCTTTGCTCCAGAGATGGTGGTAGTCAAACAGACATTATTATTGTTAGCTTCTTTTCTTATAGAAAATGAGTCTTTGATAGATACCGCGCCTTCAGTTGTATTGATAATTAAATGAACATCTCCATTTTTAATCATATCCACAATATGTGGATGACCCTGTTTGACTTTATTTATTCTCTTGCATTTTATATTTTTTTCTTCGAGATATACCTGTGTTCCCCTTGTAGCATAAAGTGAAAAACCAATTTTAATTAGATCTTCTGCTACGTCACATACTAATGGTTTGTCCTTATCTCTAACGCTTATAAAAACATTCCCAGTTTTAGGTAAAATAACACCTGCAGCTCTTTGAGCTTTAAAATATGCCTCTCCAAAACTGTTACCAACACCCATAACTTCTCCGGTGGACTTCATCTCAGGTCCAAGGAGAACATCAACTTCTGGAAACTTTGAAAATGGAAGCACTGCCTCTTTAACACTAAAATAATTTGGGATGACATCTTTTGGCAAGTTCAGTGATGATAGTTTTTCACCAGACATCACTAAAGCCCCAATTTTAGCTAATTGCACCCCTATTGACTTGGATACAAATGGTGCTGTCCGGGATGCTCGTGGATTTACTTCCAGTAGAAAAATTTCATTGTCTTTAATAGCAAATTGTGTGTTCATCAACCCTATTACTTTTAGCTCTAAAGCAAGTTGAGTAACTTGTTCTTTTAGCCTAACAATAATATCCTCTGAGAGGGTAAAGGGTGGTATCGAACATCCTGAGTCTCCAGAATGAATTCCTGCTTCCTCAATGTGTTCCATAATTGCGCCAATGAATACCTCATGACCATCCGAAATGATATCAATATCAACTTCCACTGCATCATTTAAAAATTTATCAAGTAGTACCGGTGAATCATTAGACACTGATACTGCCTCGCCCATATATCTTCTCAAATCATCCTCATTAGCAACTATCTCCATAGCTCTTCCACCGAGTACATAAGATGGTCTTACCACGAGTGGGTACCCAATGGCTTCGGCAGATTTTAGTGCTGACACTAGATCGGTGGCAGTTCTATTAGTAGGTTGTTTAAGTTTAAGTTTCTCAACCAGGTGTTTAAATTTCTCTCTATCCTCTGCAATATCAATAGCCTCAGGAGAAGTGCCAATAATTTTCACACCATGTTCTTTAAGTCTGTTAGCGAGCTTAAGCGGAGTTTGTCCACCATAGTGAACGATTACACCATCTGGTTTTTCTAGATCTATTATTGACATTACATCCTCAAAAGTAAGTGGTTCGAAATATAATCTGTCGGATATATCAAAATCAGTAGAAACAGTCTCAGGATTACAGTTGACCATGATTGTTTCAAAACCATGATCTCTCAATGCAAGAGATGCATGTACACAACAGTAATCAAATTCAATGCCTTGACCTATTCTATTTGGACCTCCACCTAATATTATAATTTTCTTTTTTGATGACGGAGAGGATTCACACTCTGAATCATATGTTGAATACATATAAGCTGTCGTGGCTTCAAATTCAGCTGCACATGCATCCACTCGCTTAAATACTGGTTTAATCATGAAACTTTCTCTTGCCTTTCTTACCTCTGTTTCCGAAGAGTTAGTTATTTTTGCAATACTAATGTCAGAAAACCCCTTACATTTCAATAATTTTAAATCCTCTGCGGTCATAGTATTTAGATTTTTTTCACTAAATCTCGTTTCTAATTCAATAATGTTTTTTATTTGAGATAGAAACCAATTATCAATACCTGTCAATTCATGAACTTCTTGACTAGATAGTCCCGTGCGAAAAGCTTCTGCTACGAAGAAAATTCTATGTGCATTTGGAGTCCTCAAATTATTTTTAATAATATCAGTCCTTTCTTTGTCACTTCTATGCTTAATCTCTGGTTTATCTAATCCATGAGCACCAATCTCCAGTCCACGTATTGCTTTTTGGAGAGATTCTTGGAAATTTCTTCCTATAGACATCACTTCTCCAACTGATTTCATTTGTGTTGTTAACCTACTATCTGCTTCTTTAAATTTCTCAAAGGCAAATCTAGGTATTTTTGTTACAACGTAATCTATTGTCGGCTCAAATGCAGCAGGGATTACATTCCCAGTTATTTCATTACTTAACTCATCAAGAGAATAACCTATTGCTAATTTCGCTGCTACTTTCGCAATAGGAAAACCTGTTGCTTTTGATGCCAAAGCAGATGACCTTGAGACTCTGGGGTTCATCTCTATCACTAATATTCTTCCATCATTAGGAGAAACGCTGAACTGAACGTTTGACCCGCCTGTATCAACACCAATTTTTCTTAGCACTTTAATTGAGGCATCTCTCATAGCCTGATATTCTTTATCAGTAAGAGTTTGTGCTGGAGCAACAGTAATTGAATCGCCTGTATGCACGCCCATTGGATCAATATTTTCAATTGAGCATATTATTATACAATTATCATTCTTATCTCGAACAACCTCCATCTCGTATTCTTTCCATCCAATTACAGACTCCTCTATGAGAACCTCAGATGTTGGTGACAAATCAAGGCCGCGTTTAACAATTTCCTCAAAATCTTGGATATTGTAAGCAATGCCACCGCCAGTTCCACCAAGAGTAAAGGAAGGTCTTACGAGAATAGGAAACCCAATTTCCTGTTGATGAGTTTTTGCCTCATCATAACTATGCGCTATATAAGCATGAGGTGTCTCAAGGCCGATTTCAGTCATTGCATTTTTAAATAATTCTCGATCCTCTGCCATGTCTATAGAAGCTATGCTAGCACCAATTATTTTGACATTGTGTTTTTGGAGAATTTCGTGTCTATTTAAATCAAGAGTAGTGTTTAAGGCGGTTTGACCTCCCATAGTGGGCAAGATGGCGTCAGGCTTCTCCTTAATGATTATTTTTTCGATATTTCTCCAATGAATTGGTTCTATATAAACTTTATCAGCCATTTCTGGGTCAGTCATGATTGTAGCAGGGTTAGAATTTACGAGTATGACTCTTAACCCCTCCTCTTTGAGAGCTTTACATGCTTGGACTCCTGAGTAATCAAATTCGCATGCTTGTCCTATAATGATAGGGCCTGCACCTATTATTAGAACACTTTTCAATTCTTTATCAGCTGGCATTATTGTCACCCATTAGCTCAAAAAATTTATCGAATACATTTTTAATATCATGTGGACCTGGGCTAGCTTCTGGATGCCCTTGAAAGCCGTATGCATTGTTCGAGGCACTTTCAAAACCTTGTAATGACTGATCAAATAATGACTTGTGTGTTATTGTTACATCGTCTGGTAGTGTTTCAACATCTACCTCAAAACCATGATTCTGACTCGTTATAAGAACCTTGTTGGAGCTTAAGTCTATTACTGGATGATTCGCACCATGGTGGCCAAATTTCATTTTTTTTGTTTTTGCTCCTAGGGATAAAGCTAGTAATTGGAACCCTAAACAAATTCCAAACATCGGAATTTTTTTATTCAATAGACTCTTAATATTGTCTATGGCGTAGTTACATGCTTGGGGATCTCCAGGTCCATTAGAAAGAAATACTCCATCAGGCTTTAAGTCTAGTACTTTTTCAATTGGATAATCAGCTGGAACTACAGTAATTTTACAACCTTTGTTCTTGAGTATGCGCAAAATATTATGCTTCACGCCAAAATCATACACAACTACTATATAATTTTGGTTTGTAGTTTTTACATTTTTGCTATATATGTCTTGCAGTGAATCTTTCCATTCGTACACTTTTTTTGTAGTTACTTTAATAGCTAAATCTTTATTAACCAGGCCATCAAAATTATGTAGCTGACTTTTTGCTTCTTCTATTTTTATTTTACCCGCTAAAATACATCCATTCATAGCTCCATTTTGTCTAATTTTTCGAGTGAGCATCCTTGTATCAATATCAGAAATAGCAACTACTCCATGTTTAAGGAGAAAGTCTTTCAGGTTTGACTGGCTTCTCCAGCTACTCACTTGGATTTCTTTATCTCTGAAAATCAAACCAGACGCATGTATAGATTGCGATTCAAAATCCTCATTATTTATCCCAGTATTACCAATGTGAGGATTAGTAAAAGTTATTATTTGGCTATGGTAAGATGGATCTGTGGATATTTCTTGGTAGCCTGTCATTGCTGTATTAAAGACAATCTCCCCTACAGCTACTCCACTACTACCGGCTGAACTACCATGAAGACAGGTCCCGTCATCAAGTAGCAATAGTGCGTCATGTTTTTCCAAGACTTTTTATCACAAGTAAAAAAAAAGATGCTCAAAATGAGTCATCTTAATTTGTTTATTTTTAGGTTTCATCTAAAACTATATACTACTTCTTTCTACTCCTTCTGTCTAACATTTAATACAAAATTATATAATTCTTTTTTAGGATGATCACAAAACAAGTGTAAAATATCGACCACCTCTTTTGTGGTATATGATTCACTGAGTTTTAGTATCTTTGGGATAAGTTTGTTGAATTCTATCGATTCCTTATTAGAAACACTAATAATAAGTGTAAACTCTCCTGAATATTTAATATTCCCAGAATTTTCTATAAGCTTAGAAACAGTTCCAAATATAATTTCTTCATGTAATTTAGTTAGTTCCCGGAAAATACAAATAAGTGTATCTTTGCCACAAATTTTTTGAACTTTATGAAGTAAACTACTTAGTCTATTTTTATTTTCAAAAATAATTACGGGCATACCCAAATTCTTAATGTAATTCAATCTTTTTTCGAGATCATTAGTTTTTTTTGGAAGGAAGCCTAAGAAAGAAAATGTATTTACTGGTATGGGTGACACAGACAAAGCTGATGTCAAAGAGCTGGAACCTGGAATTGGTGAAACGGAGAAATTTTTGTCTTGGTGCTTTAGTAGTCCGAAACCAGGATCTGATATTGATGGGGTACCCGCATCAGAAACAAGAGCAATCTGTTTGCCACGCTCTAAGTCAGCAATAATTGCTTTAAGTTTTGTATTTTCATTATCTTTATTAAAAGTAACAATTTTTTTCTTTAAATTATATTGATTTAAGAGTTTGCTGGTGCGCTCTGAACTTTCAGCAAGGATATAATCACAAGTTTTAATTGTCTCAATTGCACGATAAGTAAAATCGCCTAAATTTCCTATTGGAGTAGCAACAATAAATAATTTTCCTGCCATAAGACTGAGGTATAATGTTTAACCGATGTAGGCTATAATGTAACACAATAAGCAATTTATAAATAGATTATGGATAAATTAAGTATAATCAATTCAAACTTCGTTCAGAATAAAGAAATAATCGACAAAACAATTCAATCTAACATAGGTGATATTGAAAAAGCTACGGGAATGTTAATAGATATGCTAGAGAATGATGGAAAACTTCTTTCGTGTGGGAATGGTGGTTCATCTGGAGATGCACAACACATATCATCTGAGTTTATCAATAGGTTCGAAATTGAAAGAAAAGAAATGCCTGCTATCTCGCTAAATTCAGATACAGCTACATTAACCTCAATAGCTAATGACTACGACTATAAATATATTTTTGCAAAACAGATAAATGCGTTTGGAAAAAAAGAGGACATACTAATGGCTTTTACGACAAGTGGAAACTCTAACAATATTTTAGAAGCTATTAACTCTGCTAAGACAAAAAAAATGAAGACTATTCTGATTGCAGGCAAGGATGGCGGGAAAGCTTTTCCTCTATTAGATGACGATGATTGTAGTATTATTATTCCATGCGATAGAACTAGTAGGATACAAGAGATGCATTTGATTATTATTCATTCAATGTGTGAATGTCTAGATGCTTACATAAGAGGAAAATCTTAAATATCTTTTTCTGTTTCACTGAGACTGGCTTGAAATGATTCTCTATTAAAAATTCTTTCCGAATATTTTTCAATAATAGTTTTATTCTTATCTAGCTCAATACCTAGACATTTTATTCGCCATAAAAGAGGCGCTAAACTACAATCCACTAAACCAAAATCCTCGCTCATAAAAAAGTCACTCGAAATTAATG
>CAJWMM010000036.1 GCA_913043035.1 uncultured Gammaproteobacteria bacterium
CTGGGGGTAAAGGGACAAGAATGAAGGGGGCTGATAAAGGATTAATTAAAGTACATGGTAAGTATGTCATCGAATATCTTATTAGTATGGCCAGAAAATATTCCCCAGATGTTTTTGTTAATGCAAATAGGAATATTAGCTTTTATAAAGAATTAGAATGTAATGTCGTAAAAGATGTCTTAAAAGATTATCAGGGGCCTCTGGCTGGAATCTACTCTGGTCTTCTGCAAGTACAAACAAACTACCTGATCACACTACCCTGTGATGGACCGCTTATATCAGATGAATATTTTACAAAGATGCTTGAATCACCCATGACTGATAAAATTAAATGCGCTTGTTGTAATGATAGGCTTCAGCCTGTATATGCATTAATACCAACAAAACTTATAGGCGCACTTAAGGAATTTCTAGACGATGGTGAAAGAAAGATAGATAAATGGTATAACCAGTGTGGACTGGAAATCGTTGATTTCTCGCATAATCCAGAAATCTTTATAAATGTGAATAGTGAAGAAGAATTGTTACAATATGAAAATGAAATTAAAAAGAGATTATTGGAATGAAAAAAACTAAAAGAATAGCATGGGGTATTACAGGTTCTGGTCATTATTTAAAAGAATCCATGCAAATCATTGACGGTTTATCAGACATCGATCTTTTTCTAAGTAAAGCAGGAGAAGAAGTCCTTAAATGGTATGACTATGACTTGAAAGTATATAAAAATAGAGGAGTGAAAATTTTCAAAGATATCACTGCTAGTTCTGCTCCGGTCAGTATGCTTTATGAGGGTATATATAAATGTCTTATTGTATCTCCTGCTACTTCAAATACGGTTGCGCAAATGGCATTTGGTTTTTCAGATAATCTTATTACTAATATGTTTGCACAAGCTGGAAAATGCAGAATTCCATCTATAGTCTTTGCGTGTGATACTGAGCCGACTGTGATAACACAAGCACCAAAAAAAATGGTGACACTATATCCAAGGAAGATTGAGTTAGATAATTTTGAAAAACTCAAATGCTTTGATGATGTTCAAGTGGTTGATAATGTAGATGATCTCAAAAAAGCTATAAAGAGGATAACATGAGCAAAAGCCATATTCTGTTTGTCACTGGAAAGTTGGCCGAAAATAACCTCTCAAAAATATTAGAAGACATTAAAGAGAAAGAATTTACATATGAGATAAGATGTATAAATATTAATGTGGCGGCTCTAATGACGACAGAACTAATTTCGAAGAAATTGGGTTCTATAAGTGGTTTTGACAAAGTAATTATCCCTGGCAAAGCTCGAGGAGATATCAAAGCCCTACAAAAGAGTCTAGGGGTATTAGTTGAAAGGGGACCTGAGGAATTAAAAGATCTTCCGGCATTATTTGGCGGTGAGAGTCTTAAATATGATCTTACACAATATGAGGTTCATATTTTTGCTGAAATAACAGATGCACCCATGCTAGATATAGAGAGCATACTTAATATAGCAAGAGAATATCAAAGATGTGGCGCAGAGGTAATTGACATAGGCTGCTTACCAAATCATGATTTTCCACATTTAGCTGAGACTATTCAGGAACTTAAAAACAATAAATTTTATGTTAGCATCGACTCACATAATAGGGAGGAAATTATAAAAGGCTCAAATGCAGGTGCGGATTATGTTCTCAGCTTAAAGAAAAATAATTTTGATATACTGGACTCCATAAATTCAACACCAGTGATAATACCTAATTCCACAGATGATTTTGATAGCCTCATTTGGTGTATAGAACAGTGTGAGAATAATAAAAAAAATTTTATTGCAGACCCCATTTTAGATCCTCTTAATTTTGGATTTACAGACTCTCTAATGAAATATCACAAGTTGCGTCAAATGTATCCAGACATAAATATCATGATGGGAACTGGTAATATTACTGAGCTGACACATGCTGATACTAGTGGTATCACTGCTATATTGATGGGTATTATCACAGAACTAAAAATTAATCATATTCTTACTGCGCAAGTGAGTAACCATTGTAGAACAGTGATAAAAGAAACAGATATTGCAAGACGGATTATGTATGCCGCAGCAAAAAATAATGTTACTCCTAAACATATAAATAATGGCTTACTAATTAATCATGATGCTGAAAGTAATAAAATTACTTCAAATGATATAGAAGAATTATATAAAAAAGTCAAAGATAAGAACTACCGAATCATTCTATCTGAGGATGGCATCAATCTTTTTAATAAATTTGGGAAAATTATAGCTAATGATCCTTATGATTTCTTTGATCACATTGATGTTGAAGGTGATATCGGTCATGCTTACTACTTGGGTATAGAATTGGCCAAAGCACAAATAGCATATCAATTGGGGAAAGAATATGAGCAGGATGAAGAGCTTGAATGGGGTTGCTTAATCGATAAAGAAATAGATGATAAGATGGAGTTTAAGGAAACTAGATCAACATATAAAAAGAAAAAAAATAACAAATGAAAATTCATGAAGTAATAATTACAACTTGTGATATGGATGACAACCATCATATAGCACCAATGGGTATAAACATCATTGATAATGAAGTGATAATCAAACCATTTAAACCCTCTAAAACCCTTGAAAACCTTAGGGAAACAAAATCTGCTATTGTTAATTTCATAGATGATGTACGTGTATTCGCGGGTATAGTCACTGGCATAAAAAAAGAATGGGGTTTAGAAAAGGTAAGTAGTAATAAGGTGATGAGGCTGAAAGAGGCAAATTCGCATTTTACACTTCAGGTAAAGACAGAGACAGACGATGAGGTAAGGCCAAAGATATCATGCGATATCATCGATAGGAAAGTTCATAAACCGTTCCTTGGTTTCAACAGAGCTCAGTTTTCTGTTATTGAAGCAGCAGTTTTAGTAAGTAGACTAGGTAGAATACCTATGGATAAAATTAATAAAGAAATAGAATACCTAAAAATAGGTTTAGATAAAACAGCTGGTAATACCGAACTCGAGGCTTGGTCTTGGATAGAGGAGAAAATTAAAAGTTTCGAAATAAAAAATGATGCCTAAGATTCTCGTAAGTATAAAAGACACACATGAAG
This sequence comes from uncultured Gammaproteobacteria bacterium, assembly GCA_913043035.1. Lineage (GTDB taxonomy): Bacteria > Pseudomonadota > Gammaproteobacteria. Next base: position 3,089 of record CAJWMM010000036.1, read on the forward strand.
CTAATATTATAAAAGATTTAAAAATTGATATAGTAGATCTCAAAGAAATATCGGAACCACCCATGGGTTTTGTCGGTGTAAAAAAAATTCAAGCTATTAAGAAAATTCTTCCGAATACAATCATGAGTGTTACCATGGGTAATAGCAGAAACCCCTATACTAAGAAAATAATTAAAACAGCGAATGAAGTGGTATCCTCAGGAATCGAGTATATGAAAATTGGATTATTCTCCGAGAATCAGATTATAAATCATGAAAAATTCTTAAAAGAAATAGACTTGAATGAGTGCAAACCTATTTGTGTCATTTTAATTGATGATGCAAAAGATATCCATTATCTGAATCGTATATGTGAAATTGGCTATAAAGGAGTTATGTTAGATACTATAAATAAAGAACGATCCCGAGTTTTTGATCAGCTTTCAGAAAAAGAATGTGTTTCATTTGTGAGAGAATCGAGAAAACTAGGAATGACTAGTGGGCTTGCTGGATCTCTAACGTTGGGTGATTTACCAAAACTTAGTAAAATAAATTCTGATTTCATAGGGTTTCGTGGACAACTTTGCGAAAAACAGTCTAATAGATTTAATTTAGATAGAAATGCTGTTATTAAATTACTATGTTCTACTCATCTATCTCCGCAATGAGTTTAATAAAGGTTTAATTTTAGCAATAGTCTCAGCATACTCTGATTCTACTTCTGAATCGAAGGTTATTCCTCCTCCTCCCCAAAAATATAGATTAGAATCAACTGATAACACTGTGCGTATGGCGATATTAAAATCACTTTTATAATTTGTGCTAATATAACCTATTGCTCCACAATATATACTCCGATTATTCATTTCTAACTCATTTATGATTTGCATTGCTCTTATCTTAGGTGCGCCCGTGATAGATCCACCAGGGAAACAGTCACGTAAAAGTTTAAAAATGTCTTCCTCTTTAGAGAGTTTGCCTTTTACAGTGCTCACTAAATGATGCACATTTGCGAAAGTCTCTATTTTAAAAAGATCACTAACCTCTACAGATCCGAAATCGCAGTTTTTACCAAAATCATTTCTCAACAAATCAACTATCATAAGATTCTCTGCCTGCTCTTTATCAGAATCTTTTAATTCATTAATCATTTGAGAATTCTCTTTTTCATCGAGTGAAACTGGTCTTGTACCTTTAATTGGCTTTGTTTCAACCTCTTTACCATTTTGATTGATGAATCTTTCAGGAGAAAAGCACATAATTTTAGCGAAGGGGTAATTTAAATATGCTGAATATGGAGCTCCATAAGAATCAGAGAGTTTCTTATAAATGCCCCAACAGCTCCCGCCATAATTAAGCGAGAATCTCTGTGAGAAATTAATCTGATAACAATCCCCTTCCACAATATACGATTTTATTTTGTTAAACTTATCAACATATTCTTCATAAGATAAGTTTGATTTATAATTCGAATTTATTTCAAAATGATGTGTTCTATTATCTTCTTCAAAAGATTCTAACTGATTTTTAATCTTCTTTACTAATTCTGTATTTTTTTTGTAGATTAATATTGTTTCTTTAACATCATGATTAATGATTAATGCCCAATCATAAATACCGAAAGCAATATATGGTATGTCAAAGTCATCTTTCTTTTGGTCAATACACTCATATAAGTTACCCTGATCATAAGATAAAAAGCCAATTGCGCCACCAGTAAAGGGTAAACTATCATCTTGATTGAAACTATCCTTCATATACTCATGCAATAAACTTATTGGATCTGATTGTATTTGTTTTTTAGATTTCTCATCCTCTACAACAGACTTATCGCCTCTACCATAGATTTTAATAGTAGGATCTGACGTCATCATATCAAAGCTTTGCCTTACAAATTTATTTTGATTACTATCAAGCAAAATCGACCAATCTCTATTTTCAATTAATGAAAAGATTTCTCTCGGGTTTTCAAAGTATTTAAATTTAACTCTGTTCACGAATTCTCTCCGCTCTAAGCATAGTCGCCAAAAAATATGCTGGGGCGATGTGATGAGGGCTTAATTTTGTCCTAGACATCCTTTCTCCAATGATAGTAGGTAGATCAAGATATTCTCTAGAGTTTTTTATGCAAAGATCTTTAATAATTTCCTCACCAATGCCTAATCCTATAATCTTAACATTTTTATTAGATAAAAAATTTTTTTCGACATGATAATCAATTACCTTATTTAAAATAGTTGAATGTAGATTTGAGATTTTTTTAGCTGCTGAAAGTAAAAAATTATGGTGTATTCCCTTGTAGTCTAAACCAAAATTTCTTGCAAACCTCACCATGCATGCCTTTATATCTTTATCTTTATCATCGCATGTTGAGCTATAGTATAAACTTTTAGGTAGTTTTTTAATTATTCTATACACATCAGCTAGAGATGAAAAATTTTCAGGTATTATTTGAACATTTTTTTTATTAATCCGCAAAGATCGTTCAAAGATATAGGGTGGTGTTCTCAAACAACCAATATATAGCAGTTCTTGAGAACTTAGACCAGAAAAGTCATCTAACCTTTTATTGATAACCTTAGAATTTTTTATTAATATAAAATCTGTAGTCGTTGATCCTAAATCAATAACAATTGCATTCGTTAATTTTTTACTCATAAATTTAGCAATTACATGCCAATTTGCTGATGCTATATTTTGTAACTTTTTGTTTTGTGTGATACTGATAATGCCATTACTCTGTGTATAAACATACGTGTTAACAAACTTTCTGAAATAATTAAGAATTTCTTTTACACCTTGATCTCTATTATTAAAAATATCACACATCTCTCCTGACATAGTTATTACATTATTAACGACACCTTGCTGAGTATATTTTTTAATAATTTGATGAATTATATATCTTGCCTCTTTTGTCTTCCATAGTTCACAAAGATTTACTGAACACTCAATTTTTTTTCTATTGATTACACATGATTTAAGATGAGCGCCACCAATATCCCAACCTATGTATATCTCATTTCTCATGATAAATAAATTCTCTGTGATCTAGGATTAATATTCGACAATTTCATAAATTTTTTTGGTTGAGACATATTAATTCCAAGAGTGTCTTTGATGCCAGCAAAAGATGTAGTAAGTCTTGGATTAATCTCTATAACTAATATTTTATTTCCATTTATTATTATGTCAATTCCCACATATGCATAAAGCCC
>CAJWMM010000037.1 GCA_913043035.1 uncultured Gammaproteobacteria bacterium
ATATCCCATCTTCACATCCATTTAATACCAAGAAGAAAAGGTGATATGGACAACCCACAAGGTGGTGTAAGAGGCGTGATACCAGATAAACAGAAATATGTTAGAAGGAAGTAGATGATTGATATAGTCAAAAAAAGAGTAATAGATTGGGATCTCCAACTCCGCAAGGAAAGAGATTTTAATGAGAAATTTGGCACGAGTTTAACACTTAGTCAAATTAAAGAATTAACAGGTTCATTTAGAAGACTAACTGAAAAAAGTAAAACCAAGATTGGCAAGAATATTTTAGAGCAATGTGAAGAATTTTATTTATCTTTAGATACATTTAAACAAAATCAATATACCGAAATTTGTAAAAATAGGAGTGCAGCATTTTTTAGAATAGGTAAGGAGCCAAAAAAAGATCCAACTACAGAGCAAGACTATACAATATATAAGGAGTGGGATGACAAACTAAAAGAATTTAAAAGTGATAATAAATGGGAGGATTTTAATCCCTAAAAGGTTTGTAAAAAGGTTTATTCGCAAAATCAAGTAATTCTAGATCTCCACGACTATCACCATATGCATAAATTTCCTCATAATCATTTACATTCACTAATCTCGCTACTCTTATAGATTTTTCAATTCCAAAACAGTTACCGTTAACCAATTTACCTGTAATTTTTCCGTCCATCTCTTCAAGTTCGGTTGCAATAAGTTCAATACCATTTCGTGAACACCAAGAATCTAGCCAAATATTTGCTGACGCACTTACTATTACAACTCTATCACCCTGACTCTGATGCCAATTAATTTTTTCTCTTGCTTTACCTCGTACGATTTTGTCAATTTCATTATCACTGTATTGTTTCCCTTTATTCCAGAGGTTAGTTACACTCTCATTTTTAAAATAAAATGATATTGCCATTTCTTTCATAAAATTATTTTTTATCAGCCCTAAGACGTATAAAAGATAGATAGGCGACAATATTATAGATCCAAGAATAAATTTACTATAACCGCAGTAGTAGATAATGAATCCTCGAAATGAATCTCCATCAGAAATAGTTCCATCAAAATCAAATAGTGCTAGTCTCATTTTATATTTATACGTTTAAAGATAAACTCAGGTATATTTCTCACAATAAACATAATATATCTCCATTGCCATTTAAGGTAAACGATATCCTTACATTTTATCTGATTGCTCACAATTGACTGAGCAATTTCTCTTGGTTTAGCGCTCAATGTTTTTTTTACAAAATTCATTTCTGTTTCATCTCTAATAAAACCCAGTATCACTGTCATGACATGTATATTTTGATCAAACAAGTCATTCCTCAGTCCACTTAGAAATGTAGTAAATCCACTTTTAGAGCTACCATAAATGTAGTTTTTCTTTCTACCCCGCTCTCCCGAAACTGAACTTATTCCAATAATGAAACCTTTTTTTATTTTCTTCATTTCCTCAACAAGACAATTAATTATAGATGCTGGGCCCGTAAAATTTGCAGTCGTAGTGTTTAATATTTCTTTATTGTCTATTTGTGCTTTCAACTGATTTGGATAATATCCAGTTGCACAAATTACACCAAGAGGAAGTATTGCGATTTCATCCAGAAATGCTTTATGAGTACTAAACTGATTTAAATCTAAATCAATTAATTTGACATCTACCCCATAATCATTAATCAAGCTCTCTGAGAATTTTGATAATGATTTAATGTCTCTACCAGTTAAATAAAGACTATAACCCTTTGAAGCGTATATATCCGCAATATTTTTAGCCAAATCACTCTTTGCGCCAATGATGAGTATATATTCCATAAAAATAATATTTTTTACTAGTATATATAGTTTTTAAAAACATCTAAAATTATATTTAACACAAACGAATCTCTCGGTTATCTGTATGTTGGAGCGATAGTAATGAAATCAAAGATATTTAGTATAATTATTCTTTTTACTGCTTTACACGTATATGGAAATGATAATTTTGTTAATAAGTCACTTATTTGCAGTACAGAAAGTTTTCCAGTCAAAGGTGGATTTCATTTTGAATCAAAAACGGAGTTAATGAGATATAATATTCTCTGGGATCATAACCTCAAAAAAGAGTTTTTGAAAACATCAAAACATTGTTATATGACTGTAAATAGTGAGATAGTTATATCTGAGAGAAGTAGCAGAGATAATTGTGGTGACTACAATACATTTATAAATCTTTCTACTTTAGTATATAGTATTCCAACTAGGCAAAAAATATTTTCTGCGGATTGTAAATTTTTTGACGGCGACATCTATAAAGTAATAACGGACTCGCTGAATGTTGATGTAAACTAATTTTTCTTTGCTATGTAACGACGTAAGATAAACCTCAAATCTTGTTTAGTTTTGTTTGATACATCTTTTAAATCACTAACAATACTTTGATCCAAACATGTTAGGATTGGATCATTATCTATTGCGTATATATCGAATGATGTTATTAGGTCTTTAATTATATTTTCTGCTTTTCCTGTCATTTGTTTCATTGCCTCTATTATTTTACTAACATCGATAAAATCACTTTCTACGTTAAAAGCGTCATAATCCGTAACCATACCAATAGACTGATATCGTATTTCAGCTTCTCTAGTTATCCGAGCTTCTGGCATATTTGTCATACCAACAACATCAAAACCCTGCATATGATGCAAGTGAGACTCAGCAAATGTCGATAGTTGTGGCCCTTCTATAGCTACATAGCTTATATTTTCGTGATATTTATAGTTCTTGTTTTTTAATATCTCGGAGCAGATCTTCTCTAAACTTGAAGAGTTAGGACTCGCAAGAGACACATGTGCTATAAGATCTCTATCAAAGAATGTATTAGCTCGTTTAATAGTCTTATCAATATACTGATTGATGATTACAAAGGACCCTGGTTTTATTTCTCTCTTTAATGATCCAACCGCAGATATAGAGATAATGTCAGTTACGCCAAGTTGTTTCAAAGCATCAATATTAGCTCTATAATTAATATTTGTAGGATTTATATTATGTTTTCTTCCATGTCTAGGTAAAAAATAGGTAGTCTTGTTATTAGCTTTTAATTCTAAGATCTTATCAGATGGTTTCCCCCACGCAGTTTGCATTTCTAGTTCTTTCGAATCACCGAGTTCTTTTAGATCGTAGAGACCACTTCCACCAATTATAGCAAGCACAGTCATGAATATATTGTAATACAATGAACTAATTATGCGTACTAGATTATTCTAGATCTAAATAATAATCAAAAGCATTTACAAATGATTATTGTTCAATAAATAGTTTAATATTTTTGTTTTTTTTAATTTGAATATTAATTTTTTAAGTATATACTTCGTCTAAATGTGAACGGAGAATAAAATGGAGAATCTCAATACAGAAAAAGTTGTAAAAGTATTAAACAAAATAATACAATACGAATTGTCTGGTGTCGTAAGATATACACACTACGCTTTAATGGTTACAGGGAGAGATAGATTAAGTCTCACACAATTTTTTAAAGATCAAGCCTCTGAATCATTGCTTCATGCTCAGCAAGCTGGTGAGCTAGTTACTGGATTAGGGGGTCATCCAACTCTTGAGATATCATTTATTGAAGAATCTAACAAACATTCATCAGTCGATTTACTCAATGAGAGCGCTGCTCATGAAAATTCTGCAATTAATCTTTATAAAGAGTTATGCAAGGTCGTAGATGGTGAGAGCATCTATATAGAAGAATATGCACGCGAGATGATTAAAGCTGAAGAGATGCATAGTATAGAAATACAAAAAATGTTAAAAGATTTTAGTCACTAAGCATCTAATTATCAAATCTTCTCTCTAAAAAAGATACTATAGCCTCAGCTGTTATGTCCGTTGCACTACCACTGTATTTTACTCTCACTCCTGGAGTAGAACATGATAAGAGGAGTTTTTCTGATTCGATGGGTCCATCAATTATATCTCCAAGCAAATTCATAATCTTACCCTCTTCTGAAATGGTAAGAGTACATTTATCACTAATGATATTTAAACTTGGTAAATTATCGAAAGTAATACCGAAAAAAAGAAATGGGTTATCGAACCCATGCCTTGCTTCAGGTATTGATATTAATTCAATTTTTTCCTCATCCCTTTTAAATTTCTTATAGATATTTTTGCATGACTGTTCTGGCGTCAAATCATCACTACTACCGGTAATCATTAACAGCGGTGTTGAAGTTTCGGCTTTTTCATCTAGCGTAAATCCGCAGTAAGGATAGATTGCAATTGATGCATCAAAAGCATCATTAGTAAGCTTCACAGTGATATCATCAAAATGAGATAAAATTGGCCCAACACCTCCTTGAGACCATCCAATATATGCTACCTTTTCTATAGATGGATGTGTTCTTAACAAATTTAGAGCGTAATAAGCGTCATTCATAAAAGTTATGCCTGATACTTTAGAGAAGGTTTTGTCGTATCTGATCCCTCTACCCATATAGTGATCTAATTGGAATACAACATATCCATTAGAAACAAGTAAGTCTACGTATTTTCTATGATACCTTCTTAAACCACCTGAGCCATGCGAGAGGATTACTGCATTATATTTTTTAACTTTATTTTTTGGGAAGAATAATTTTCCATAAATATTTATATTTCTTTTACCAGAATGGTTTAAATCATAGCTATCTATAGTTTCAAAACAAATTGTTTGATCATGTGTTATTTTAAGTGATGATGAGACATTATGCACTTCACATGGGTCTGTTCTAAAAACAGCACACCCACTTAAAAGAAACATCAGTACTAAGTATCTCATTATCTTTCGCTAAATATTTTTTAATTGATTGCAGTAACTTTGTTTTCGGATAAAATCTTTATTGCTTCAAACAGCTGTTTATCTTTTTCATGTGGCTCAGGTAAGCTAACAACATCATCTTCTGATGGCTCGACAATAACATCGGGAATGATTCCATTCTCATGTATATCTTTGCCAAGTGGAGTGTAGTACTTTGCCGTCGTCAATTTAAGTGCTGAACCATCAGAGAGTTCTTGAATTGTTTGAACTGACGCTTTTCCGTAAGATTTAGTTCCTAGTATAGTAGCTCTCTTATTATCTTGTAATGCACCGGCGACAATCTCAGATGCAGAAGCTGATCCTTCATTTATAAGTACAACAAGTGACATTCCATTTGATATATCTCTAGCTGTTGCTTCATATTTCAATTCAGAGTTCGATGATCTCCCTTTAGTTTCTACGATTTTACCATTTTGCAAAAATAAATCGCTTATTCCTACTGCTGCCCCAAGAACACCACCTGGATTATTTCTTAAGTCAACTATCAAACCTTGCAATTTATTATTTGATTCCTTATTAAGTTTATAGAAGGCTGTTTGTAGATCACTTGTAGAGTTTGACTGAAAATTAGATAATCTAATATATCCGATATTATTTTTAAATATTTTAGTTTTTATTCCTTTACTTATAATAATTTCTCTCTGAATCATAAGGATGATAGGCTTGTTTTCTTTCTTTCTTAAAATTGTTACCTCAACGCTCGTTCCAGGCTCACCCCTCATCAATTTTACAGCATCATTAATTGGTACATCCTTAAGGTCTTTGTCATCAACTTTGATAATCATATCGCCTGCAAGAATACCAGCTCTCATAGCAGGAGTATCATCGATCGGTGATATTACTTTAATGTAACTATCCTCTTGGGTGATTTCTATGCCAAGCCCACCAAATCGACCAGTAGTGCCTATTTTTAGTTCATCGAAGTCATCTTTGCTTAAAAAATCAGAGTGAGGATCTAGGCCATTTACCATGCCTTGTATAGCGTTTTTGAACAGCTCATCATCATTTACTTCGTCAACATATTGCTCCTTTATGCGTTTGAATATGTCTACAAACTGCTCTATATCCTCTATAGGAACCTCATCTGAGGCATGTATTATAGATCTATCAGAAACATAGCTACTATTACCTATCAAAAATAGTGCAATTAGAAACAACGATATTTTAAAAAAATCTCTCATATCAAAAAATCTGAAGTTTAGTGCTTTATTATCTTATTAGTTTTGTCTAATATAGATATATTAATAAATAATTATATATCTACATGGAAACTGAAAAT
>CAJWMM010000038.1 GCA_913043035.1 uncultured Gammaproteobacteria bacterium
CTGTCTGAGTCCCAAATAAGTGAAATTATAGAAATGGCGTTGTCTGATGACGTACCATTTAAGACTATTGAAACAGAATATGGGATTAATTCTGATCAAATCAAAAGAATAATGAAAGATAATATATCACCACGTTCATATAAGATATGGCGTCAACGAGTTAAAGACTTTTCTGCACGCAGAAAATATTATAAGTAGTGTTGATTTTATGTACACTGTGACTTAGAATGATTCTAAATTAATGTTAATCTAAGGAAGGAGGATGAAAATGACGATACAAGTAGGTGATGCAATACCGAATATTAATTTCCAATTCAGAGAGGGTGATACAAGACCTGAAAAAGGGACATGCCCTGCTGGAGGAGAATTTGTAACACGCTCTAGTCATGAGCTGTTTTCAGAGAAAAGAGTAATCATATTTTCGCTCCCAGGTGCTTTCACACCGACATGCTCAACATATCAACTACCAGGTTTTGATGAAAAATTTGAAGTATTTAAAGAACAAGGCATAGATGAAATCTATGTTGTATCTGTCAATGATGCATTTGTTATGAATGCGTGGGCAGTTGATTGTAAGATTAAGAACATCAAAACTATACCTGATGGTAATGCTGAATTTACCACAGCTATGGGAATGAATGTAGCCAAAGATAATCTTGGCTTTGGTCAAAGAAGTTGGAGATACGCTGCGATCATCAATGATTGTAAAGTTGAAAAAATCTTTGAAGAGCCTGGCAAATCAGATAATTTTGGCGAAGACCCATATGGTGAAACCTCACCTGAGAATTTACTAGAATACCTACAAGCTTAATTATTTTTTGCTTTCATAAAAAATATTTAGCATCAAGTGTGGGAGAGTGAGGCATGCTAGAAGAATGAATGTATATTTTACAATTATTATATCAATTGTATAGCTACTAAATTTAACTAGCATGCCAACAACAAAAGCCGTAAAAATAACTGAAGCGATTATAATAGTTATAAGGAATGATTTCATTGTGAAAATATCGGGTATTAGCTTTTCCTCGTAGATTGAAATGATATAGTGTTTCAGAGAGTGATGAAAACAGAAATAGAGTATAAATGAAATTAGTGGTGGAAGTATAATATATGATGGAATTAGAAAGAGATAGGGCAAGAACCTTACAATACCATTCGAATAAAACTTAAATATTACAAGAAAAAAATATATCAAAGAAAAGCTTTTGTTTATCTCAATAATATCTAGTTCTTTACTAATAATTTGCCCAAAAATAATAAAAACTTCGTTGGTATGAAATATTATAGGAAAGATAACTGGTATAGATCCCAGAATCAAGATATCAGAAATTGACATTTCGGAATATTTTTTGTGCATTAATTCTTCCATACCAAAGTGATATATTGCTAGGGCTAGGAATAATACTAGCGATATTAGAGGTATGTAGTTCCATGCCATAAAGTACACGAGTGAGACCACTATATAACCAATAGTAAATAATGTTAGCCAGTTAGTTGTAGAGCTAAACAATCTTTTTGCAATTGAATAGTCAAAAAACCCATGTGGGAGACCGACTATAGCAATTAGTATAATCAGAGAATAGTATTGGAAATAATAATTAAATACACTTGGATATAGAAAGAATATAATAATACTCAGAATACATAGGTTTATTAGAAGAACTAATTGTATATTCTCAAATTTTTTTACTAAAGATTGATCTGATTGCATAATTTATAAATATTAATTTTGGCATGTTTAATATTATCTTTAAAATATCGCTAATAGAAGGTTTATCGGATAGAAACCTTATTACAGAATTTGGATTATTTTTCTTGAACAAGTTAAACATAATATCTTTACTTATCGTTGGCTTATTAAATATAATTTTTAGCAGTACGTGGTCCATCTTTCTGAGAATTTTCCATGTTACTGTTTTCAATGGATTTACTGTTGGAATTTTCTTTAGGTGGTTTGCGATATAGTCTGTCTGTCTCTGAATATTCATGAATGTATATCCTGTAGAAGATCTTGTAGCTCCACCACTTATACCAATTTTGTTAATATTTTCATACATTTTTGGGTCAACTGAAGTCATGGGAATGACGCCATACTCAGTTCTAATTACTTCGTAATCACTAGATATATTATCTTTGATGTACGCTTCAATAGCATTTGTCATTTCATTTTTTTTATATATTTTCGGAGAAAAATATGTAGATTCAACTAGAATTGATCCATCGTTCTTTGGTAATACATAGAAGAAATGAAAATCTCTAGAATCTGTGAAATCCATAAGTTTAGGTGTTATCGTTTTTTTATCATTTAATCTTATAAAGTATCCATGGAAAACTTGATACAAACTTGCTTCAATATTATCGTGTCGACTATCAAAGATATACTCTACTGATAAATTTTTGTTACCGACTTCAACATTATATTGCGTATGAACTTTATTAATTTTTTTTATATCCGCACCAAAGACTAGTTCAATGTTGGCAGATTCATCTAGTTGAGGGATAACATAATCATCAAAATCATTCGAATCAATAGATACATAATTATAGTTACTACAATCAAGTAGAGTAGTATCTTTGTGTTTAACTTCTAAACAACTATAAGAGTTAGATTCTAGCTTATCAAAAGGATGAGGTTCACTCTTCCAATAGGACCAAGTCTTCCTGATTCGTTCTGATCTAGAAAATTTTTCAAGCACGCATATGCTCAGTCCTGAGTCTATAAGCTTGTATGCAAGACTTAAGCCAGCACAGCCTGCACCAATAATTGCAATATCATACTTTTCCATGAGTAAATGGTAAATTCCTGAGAGCTAGATGTAGATCTTGATCGTGTGTTTGTTTTTTCTTATTAAATACATGTGACACTGCGAATTCAACTAAACACTGTAGTAGGATAATAAATTTCTCGAATTTAGTAGTATGAATTTTTTTTATAAAATAATTTTTACGATTTTTGAGAATTTTTCTACCAATTGCCTGATACAGCCTCAATGATATAAGAATAGAGAATCTAGAGCCGAAAGGAATTTTTTTTATACCATGCAAAGCACTATTGTAATAATGTTCAGATATTTCGATTAGTTTAGTAATTTTATTGAAGAGATTATCTTTTTCATCCTCAGTGTCAACTTCAATATCCGTTATTATCTCTTCTGGTAGATAAATTCTATCCATATTCAAATCCTCAAAGACATCACGACAAATATTTGTGATTTGCATGGCTATACCTAGATCTATTGCAAAATATTTATCATTTGAATTTCTTATATCTAGTAACTCACACATCATTAATCCAACACAACCAGCTACTCTGTAAGAATAAATTATTAGATCGTCAATTTTTTTAAGCCTCTTAAAATTCCTATCTGAGTCAATACCTATTTTGAGTTGATTAATAATTTCATTACTTATCCTTAGGTCTGAGATTATCTTATCCACATCAGGATTTTTTATTTTTATATCACTATCTGCGCTATCATCATACTTTCTACAAAAAGCATATACATTCAAAACTTTATATCTCACTTTTGATGGCAGAAAAGAGGATGCTAGATAAAATGTTTTGCTATTTTCTTTGAGAATTGCGTAGTTTTCAGTTGATGTCATAGTCTTCTAGTATAAGTTTTTCTGTTGCTTTTGCTGTAGATATCACGCCAGGGACGCCAGCTCCTGGATGAGTACTAGCCCCCACAAAATATAGATTATCATATTCCTTTGATTTATTTGAGTATCTAAAATATGCGGATTGTCTGAAAATGGGCTGAATTCCGAAACCACTCCCTACATAGGTATTAAGCTCATTTTCAAAGTAATCAGGTGTAACAAAAAAGTGGTCCACAAGATTTTCTTTTACACCAGGCAATATATACTCATCAAGTATATCAAAAACAACACCACTAAATTTTTTACCTGCTGTGTCCCAATCAATCTCACTCTGATTATTCGCTACTGGCGCAAGAACATAAAAAGAATCAGAATTTTGCTGTTGACCAGATGGATCAGTCTTGAGTGGTCTGTGTAGATAAAGGCTTGGGTCGTCAATAGGAGCTTTCTTATCAAAAATATCTGTTAATAATTCTTTATGTCTCTTATTAAATATTATCGTATGGTGTTGTACATTGTCGTAGATCTTTTTAGTTGAAAAATATAAGACAAATAAGCTCATGGAATGCTTTAAAAGAAGTGGTTTGTTTGATAATTTTTTCGGCTTTCTCTTGATAATGGTCTTATAAAAAGTAGTAGGATCTGCATTACTTACCACCAGGTCTGCATCATAACTTCCATCGTTAGTATGAACTTGTGTAACAGAATTTTTTGAGGATGATATTGACTTTACCTCTACATTTTTAACACAATTCACGCCAACTTCATTTAAAAGTTGCTCTAATCCAGCAACAATAGATCTTGTTCCACCTTTTGCATAGTACACCCCCCATTTCCACTCTAGGTATTGTATAAGCAGATATATTGATGTCGTGGTGTAAGGATTTCCACCTATTAGCAGTGGGTGCATACTAAGTGCTTTCACAAGGTTCTCATCGCTAATATGTGATTCAACGGATGCATGCACTGATTTATAGAATTTTATTTTTAACAATTCAGGTAAATATGGAATCATGCTTTGAAGAGTTTTGAACGGTTTATCAGATAACTCTTCGTAAGCTGTTTTAAAAATTCTCTTAGATAGTTTGAGTAGTTTGATATATCCTCTCGCATCTATTTTTGAATATTTTTCTTCTATCTGTTTAATCATTTCTCTTAAGTTATCACCATAATCAAAATATGTATGATCAGAGAAAATAAATCTGTAGTAAGGTTTCACTCTGAGTAATTCATAATAATCACTCCAATTTTTATCATGCATAGTAAATAATTCTTCTATAAGGTATGGAGCAGTTATGACAGTGGGGCCAGCATCATAGATAAACCCATTATGCTCTAATGCTCTTGCTCTTCCGCCAAAATTTGATTGTTTTTCAAGAACAGTAACATCAAAATTTTTCTTACGAAGTCTACAAGCTATTGCAAGGCCTCCAAAGCCGGAGCCTATTACTATTGCTTTTTTCATTGGAATTTCTAAAAAACATAGGGCTCTCAATAGAGCCCTATGTAATTGTTCAAATTATGCAGTTTGTGCTGAATCTGAAATTGCAGCTGACCATATGAACACACCAAATGCGATCTTGTTCACGAAGTCTGCTAAGTTATAGATTAAGTTAAGGCTTGCAGGATCTACGCCACCCATTAGGTAGCCAAATAGATAACCAGCAGGGTAGATTGCCCAACCGACAAGAACTACCATTCTACATGCTGAGAACGCTGATTGTGCTGCGGCGCTAACCGATGCGCTAACGGTACCAGCTTCGCCCATGAAGATTTCATATAGAATATAAAACCAACCTGCTAAACCTACGATAAATCCAAGTACTGGGTTAATTACTCCAGCTTCACCTGCATATCCCGCGATAAGCATGACTAGTGTACCGACTAGTAGTCTCCAGAAGACACCTGCGCTAACTGCTGTTACTGCTGCAAGGATTAAATAGAATTCAATCATTTGTAGCGGTACAGTTAATACCCAGTCAATATATCTGAATACTGTTGGAGAAGTACCAGTATCAACCCAGACTTCCCTCATATAAAAATAATGCACAGCAGCTATAAGTGTTACTAGTGACATGATTGACAAAGATGTTTGCCATTTGCCTGACACTCTGCTTCTTTCCATAAGGAAGAATACAGTGGCTGCAACCATTGCAATAGAGATAATCCAAAACGTCACACCCACGAGATCATTAGCTTGTAAATCGCCAGCATACGCTAGTGATGGAGCAAGTACTAAGACTGCAGTTGGCATGAATAAGGAAAATAATTTTTTCATATAAAAACTCCTCAATTCCTAATATTTATGTGTGTTTCCACTCCTTTAAAGCACCAATTATATACTAAATTCCTCATTCCTTGTATATAAATAAGAGCTATAACCATTCTAACCTTACAAAAAAAGATGTAGTATTGCAATAATTTTATGGTCATATGAACCAATTTAAAATGCTTACATTTGAAACACAAAAATACTAGAATGGTTCTAAATAT
>CAJWMM010000039.1 GCA_913043035.1 uncultured Gammaproteobacteria bacterium
AGTTGTTGTTAAAAATGGTAAAATTATGAACTATATTTGGGGTAGAACTCAAACAGTTAAGCCTGAATATGATGCAGGTATTGAAAAAATTCTCGGAAAGTTTTTTGAAAAATATCATACAATGAAACTTGATAACTTCAAAATAAGTGATGATGAAATGACTAATGTTATAGGATCAGAAATTAAAGTTAATGAATGTATTCACAAAAGAAAATAACAAATGAAATCAAAGATAAAAATTGACAACACATTTGCAGAAGCTTTCAATATGAAAGCATCTAGAATATTAGTGACAGCTGACAATTTAAAATGGGCAAAACACGCTGCTATCTCATTAACTGGCTTTGCAACATCTGTCATTGCCTGTGGAGTTGAGGCAGGAATTGAATGTAAACTATCTAGAAAAATATCTCCAGATGGAAGAGATGGGTACTCTATTTTATTATTTTCAATGTCAAGGAGCGCTCTAGAGAAGCAACTTGAGACAAGAGTTGGACAATGTATACTCACTTGCCCCACAACTGCAGTTTTCTCAGGAATGGAGGGTCATGACATGATACCGCTTGGAAAAAATTTGAGGTATTTTGGTGATGGTCACCAGATTTCTAAAAAAATTGGTCAAAAAAGATTTTGGAGAATACCGGTTATGGATGGGGAGTTCTTATGCGAAGAATCAACTGGACGAGTCCCAGCTATAGGTGGTGGGAATATAATTATACTAGCCCAAGATAGAGTATCTTGCCTTAAAGCATGCGAAACAGCAATAGAATCAATTGATAATCAACCAAATGTCATTACACCATTTCCAGGTGGTGTTGTAAGATCTGGTTCAAAAGTGGGGTCTAAATATAAATCTCTTATTGCCTCAACTAATGATGAATTCTGTCCAACATTAAGAAATGTTGTCAAGTCTAAGCTTTCTAAAAATGTTGGGTGCGTTATGGAGATTGTAATAAATGGTCTTACAAGAGATGACATTGAAATTGCAATGCGTACAGCGATAAAAGCTATTTCTAAAAATAAAATAAGCGCCAAGATAGATACTATCTCTGCTGGTAACTATGGTGGTAAATTAGGTCAACATAAGTTTTATCTAAAGAGGATACTTAAATGAGTCCTCTCACATTAAAACCAAAAATGAAACTTAAGTTTCGATTGGACCTTAACAGTGTTTCATCGTTTCAATCTATGAGTGTTAATAGAGCTAAAACTTTACCTTTAATGTATGGGAATAAAGAAGTGAGGTATAACGACATTTTCAAAATTACTGGTACTGATTCATTAAACATAGTTATAAAATCCTCAAATGAAATGATGGATAATGTTGGAAAAAATTTTATCAGAGGAAATCTATCTGTTCACGGGAATGTTGGCCATTGTTGTGGCTCTGAAATGACAGGTGGCAAGATTACTATATTTGGTAATGCACTTAATCGTGTTGCCTCAGGTATATCTGGAGGTCTCTTAAGAGTTAATGGAAATTGTGGTGATTATCTGTGTGGTAAATCCAATCATAAGAATGAAGGTATTAACGATGGGTTAGTAATTATCACTGGCAATGCAGGTGATTATGCTATTCAGAGAATGAGAAGAGGTGTCGTAATCGTGAAAGGCAATGTTGGAAAAAATTCTTGCACCGAAATAATATCAGGAACGGTAATTATAACAGGTCGATTAGGTAAAAATTTTGCTAACAAAATCAAAAGAGGTACTTTTATACTTAAGGAAAGTAAATTTACAAAGAATTATACAAAATCTAACATGTGTGAATATAATTTCATGCCATTCCTAGTCAAACATTTAAACCAGCTATCTCAAGAGAAGATATTATCTCTCAAGAACTTTGAGAGGTTTACTAATCATAAAATAGCTAGTAATTTATCAGAGTTATTTCTTATAAGATAAAGATTTATCTTTATACTCTCTTATTTGAGCCCTGAAAAATTCTTCCATTTCAGGTGAGGAGAAGTCACGCTTTCCTACGGCACGATATAACATTTCACCTTTTGGACTAACTAGAAATGTTGTAGGTAGTCCTGGAACACCCCAGTCATATTCGAGATCCATATCAATAAATATTGGGAAAGTCACTGGGTTGAGAGATAAATAGTTGTTTATAGCATCTGGTCCTGGACCTACATGTATACCAACTACTGTGAAATCTTCATTTTTTAATGTATTATGAATACTCTCAAGTGTTGGCATCTCTGCTTTACATGGCGTACACCATGTCGCCCAGAAATTTACTAAAGCAAATTTACCTCTAAGTTCAGTTAAGGAATGCTCTTCTCCATCGAGTCCTGACAAAACAAAATCAGGTGCAGGCTTTTTATTTGGCATGGGGTCCATTAAATAAGGTGATGAGGATAGAGTTTGAGTCGGTAGAATCAACAAGAAAAGTAAAATCTTAAATAGTTTCATTTTTTATTCCTTAGTATCTTGGTTTGTTTTCATGAAACCAGTTTGGATCGTTTAACGAGATCTCCCCAATCGGAGCTGCCTTTGCATCTAAAATGAGCTCATCTACGTTTGAACCAGTGAGAGTTTTTAGGAACTCAACTAAGTAATCTACCTCTTTCTCACTTAAATTAAGAGGGAACATTAGAGGGCTTAATACTTCATTTTTAACTCCTCCTTTATTATAGAACTCCACTACCTCTCTGAGCGTTGAAAGAGCTCCGTTATGCATATATGGAGCAGTAATTGCAACATTTCTAAGAGGCGGGGTTCTAAATTTCCACCTGTCATTCGGATCCTGAGTTATTGTGTATAAACCAAGATCATTTGGTGCAATTTCATCTCTAAATCTAGAATCATCCTTATAACTCGATGTATCCACATCTATCTCGACACCTGGTGCGAGAATGAGTTTTTTAACAGGAGGTTCAACATACATGGATGCTTCATAACCAATACCAGTATTGTGAAGTTTCTCATCTGTGAATAATGCAAATTCATCATTAATAAGGTGACAGCTTACACAAGCACCTTTGCCTGTGAAAATCTCAAAACCTTTTTGAGCTTCATAAGAGATAGCATTCTTCTCCTTTCCATAATACCACCTATCAAAAGCAGAATTAGCGCTTAATAAGCTATACTGATAAGCTGCAAAAGCTCTACTTATATTGTCCATATTTGGTGGTGCGCCATATGCTTTTTCAAATTGATTATTGTAATCAGGTATTGCCTTGATTTTATTTATTAGATAGCCTGGTGATGGAATTGCCATCTCATCATGATTAAGTATTGGCCCCCAAACTTGATCCTCTAAACTGGATTCTCTTCCATCATGAAAGAATCGCGCAAGAAGACCTACATTTAAAACCGTTGGTGCATTTCTAGGAACAGATCTGCCTTCTGTTCCGACTGCAGTCCTTAATTCATTGTGAGCAAAACCCATCTCTGGTACATGACAAATTGCGCATGAGATTGTATCTGTGTGAGAGAGTCTTCTATCGAAGAACATTTTTCTACCTAGGGCTATTTTCTCTCTTGTTAAGGTGGTACCATCTGGAGTTTTTAATTCTGGTAAACCAAGATGTTTTTCTGTTGCAATAGCTAAGAGATCTGTTGCTTTGCCAATCCTTTCAAGAGACTGAGCTTGTGTCGTATAATCTTTGCTAGTATAACCTTCTTTGTAATCGCCAGGTTTTGCAAGAGATGCTCCTGATGCCATTAGAATAGATTCTAAAGAATTAGGAAGTGACTCATCAGATGCAACTAAAATAGGTTCAAGCGACGATGATTCAATTGTGCCATTTTTTGTTCGAGGATCTACTAGTGTTTTTATATCATTTATGAGAACGTCTGAATGGAGATAAGAAACGCTGTATATATTCCTTACTGTCTTATTTTTGTCTATTAAGAAGACTCTTAAGATATGTGATATTGATCCAATGTAGTTACCTTCTTCGTCATACTCCTTGAGAATTCTCTGACCATAACCGTCAAGTATTGGATTTAAGTCCTCAAAAGATGAAGTTGTTAGGAAGTTCCAATCTACCACTCCTTTGTCAGTACCATAACCGTATAATTTCATTACTTCCGGGGAATCATTTTCAGGATCAAAACTCATACTGATTAAGCTAACCTCTTTACCAAGCTGAGGGTCCTTATTAAGCAAGTTTCTAACTTTATGAAAAACTGCAGTTGCTAAGGGACAACCATTGACATCTGTGCATGTTGTGTACATAAAATTAAGTAAAACTATTTTATCATCAAACAAATCGTGTAATTGTCTCTTATTACCGACAGCATCGATGATATTGCCATTGGAAGCAAGATTGTATTTTTCTAGTGTGTAAGTGCCAGGCTCCGGTGCTGTAAAATTTAACTGGTTATAACCTGGAGCAATTGAGTACTCTGTCCTCTGTGCAAAACTTACCGCACAAAACATTACAAAAAATAGTGATAAATATAGTTTTACTCTCTCCATTGAATCCATCTACCTAACATAGTAATTTTAAATGTTTTACGAGGAAAAAGAAAGACCGCTTATCCAAGATAAGCGGTCCTACGTCTACAGCCATTTTACGTTATTTACCACCAATGAGGGTGTCTAATAACTATGACCAAATTTTATTGGCTAAGTTCAGCCAAATTTTTATTACTTGGTGTTTTTGCATATAAAGAATATGCGCCAAATCTCATTTGATGAGGCAAACCAAGTTTTTCTTTCAAGAAGTCAATTTCAAACTTCTTAGAAAGTTTTCCATTAGCATAATCATATGCTTTGAAGTACTGAGGCATTTGATCTGGACCATCAGCTTTATCCCAGTTAGCTAGAAGCGAAGACGTGAAATATACACGTTTTCCATCCCAGCTTTGAGATAACATATTTATTTGGTCGCCAATTCGCTCAGTGTAAACTTCTTTTGCATTATGTGGATCTGAGATGTCAAAAACTCTAGTCATGCCATCATTCCATGTATTCACCCAAAGGTGTTTATCATCTGCAGTAATAGAAATATCTACAGGTAAAGGAATTTTAGCAGGATCACCTATTGTTCCAACAGACTTTGCATTCCACTCGTTATCTTTCTCATAAATGAGCCAGATTTGTGATGTTAATGCAGTTGTTGTGAAACAGTAGTTGTTTTGAGAACCCCATGCGCATCTAATTTCTAAAGGTGCACCTGGTACATCAAAGATTTTTTTAGGTTTACGTGAATGTAAATCCCAAACAACAACAGTGTTACCAAATCTTTTCATTGCTTCACTGTCGCCCATTAATTTACCTAAGTTCATCATGTAATTATTCCAACCAGTAAAGGATGAGGTAATCATTACATTTCTTCTTGGTAATGCTCGTACATCGTAACCATAACCATCAGCAAGCTGACCAGTTTTAACAGCACCTCTGAGGTTGCCGTCAACAGGCATATCATGCGTAGCTACGTACGTGCCGTCATTTGTATATTCAACTAATGCTGTTCTACCACCAAAATCTTGGTTGTTTGATAATCCAGAGATCATCATTCTACCTGGTAGTGCATATGTAGTATGAGGTCCAACTATTCCTCCACTTGCTTTTACAAAGTCAGTAATAACTTTGTGTAGCTTTGGTTTTTGTGGATTAGTATGAACATCAAATATAAAGATTTTACTTGTATCTAGAGTTGCTGCCCATAGATAATGCCTGTCATCTGTAAAACCAGAATGATGAGCTTCATTACGACCACCAACAGATATTGTGCCAATTACATTGCCATAGTGAGGTGATGATGGATTGACAGCAATAGTTACTAATTTATCCTGTTCATCTCCAACACCCACTTGACCAAGTGTCCATACATAAACATAATCTTCTTGGCCAACGATCTTAGCCATGTATGGTGACATGCAAGTCTCATCAGAGAATACATGTGTTGGTACAAGTACTAAAGCAAGAAAGCTTGACATCAACATACCGTATACGGTTGACATAAGTCTTCTTATTTTCATATTTGTGCGCTCCTATATAATTATATAATTTTCGCTTGTATTTAAG
>CAJWMM010000040.1 GCA_913043035.1 uncultured Gammaproteobacteria bacterium
ACTTTGACAGATATGTAATCAGCTTGTTCTTTTGTCAACTTCGTTAATTTCACACCTAACTTATCAAGGTGAAGCCTTGCGACTTTCTCATCTAAATGCTTAGGAAGTACATAAACTTTATTTTCATATGATTTATGATTTTTCCAAAGTTCTATCTGCGCCATTACTTGATTAGTAAAAGAGCAAGACATTACGAAGCTAGGATGACCAGTTGCACAACCTAAATTTACCAATCTACCTTCCGCTAACAAAATAATTTTTTTGCCATCTGGAAATATTATTTGATCAACTTGTGGTTTAACATTTTCCCATTCATATTTTTTAAGGCTAGCGACATCTATCTCATTATCAAAATGACCAATGTTACACACAATGGCACCATTTTTCATTTTCTCCATATGACCATGATTTATAACATTAAGATTACCTGTTGCAGAAACAAAAATATCAATTTCATGTACATGATCATTGATATCTACTACTTTGTAACCTTCCATTGATGCTTGTAGAGCACATATAGGATCTACTTCACTAATTAATACATTTGCGCCTAGCCCTCTAAGAGATCCAGCAGACCCTTTGCCAACATCTCCATATCCACATACAATGGCGAGTTTTCCCGCTATCATGGTATCTGTAGCTCTTTTAATTGCATCGACTAGCGATTCTCGACATCCGTATAGGTTATCAAATTTAGACTTAGTAACCGAATCGTTGACATTCATTGCGGGTATTTTAAGAGAACTGTCTTTTTCCATCTCATAAAGACGATGAACTCCAGTAGTTGTCTCCTCTGAGACGCCAACGACATCTTTCAAGAGCTCAGGATATTGTTTGTGCATTAAAGCTGTTAAGTCCCCGCCATCATCTAATAGAAGGTTAGGCTTCCAATCGGTGTTACCAGTGATAGTTTGCTTTATACACCACTCATATTCCTCTTCGGTCTCACCCTTCCAAGCGAAAACAGGAATATTTTGATCAGCAATAGCTGCTGCCGCATGATCTTGTGTTGAAAATATATTGCAAGACGACCATCTCACGCTTGCACCTAAATCTACTAGTGTTTCTATTAGAACAGCTGTTTGAATGGTCATGTGAAGACACCCTATTATGTTCGTCCCTTCTAAAGGTTTCTGATCTTTGTATTCCTCTCTGATCGCCATGAGACCTGGCATTTCAGTCTCAGCAATCTTAATTTCCTTTCTTCCAAACTCAGCAAGTGAGATATCTGCGACTTTGAAGTCGTTTCCTATTTTTTTAACCTTATCTGTTTTCATAATTTACTATCCTTTTATGACAATTTTCTTATTATATCAACCTTATCAGTCTCTTCCCATGTGAAATTTGCCCCTGTTCGCCCAAAATGACCAAAAGCAGCTGTGGACTGATACTTCACATCTAATAAATTTAGAGAATTGATTATACCATGTGGCGTTAAATCAAAAACCTCTTTAATAATGCTGGAAATCTTTTCGTCACTTACATTACCTGTCCCAAAAGTATCAACAGATATTGATGTTGGTTTCTCTACACCAATGGCATATGAAATTTGGATTTCACATCTATTGGCTAGTTCTGCAGCGACAAGATTCTTTGCGACATATCTAGCCATATAGGCTGCCGATCTATCAACCTTAGATGGGTCTTTTCCAGAGAATGCTCCGCCACCATGTCTAGCCATCCCACCATAAGTATCAACAATGATTTTTCTCCCAGTCAAACCACAGTCACCCAATGGACCGCCAACAACAAACTTTCCTGTTGGATTTATGTGTATCTTACAGTCATTTGTCATAAATTCTCCAGGTATAACTTTATCAATAATTTCTTTTTTAGCGTAATGTCGTATTTCATCCAATGTAACTGACTCTTTGTGTTGAACTGATAATACAATTGTATCAATTTGTATGGGTACATCGTTTTCATAAAGAAATGTCACTTGGCTTTTTGCATCAGGTCTCATCCAATCTATAACACCTGACTTAAGAATTTCGGTCTGTTTCTCAACAATTCTATGAGAATAATAAATAGGAGCTGGCATGAGTGAGTCTGTTTCATCAGATGCATACCCAAACATTAAACCCTGATCACCTGCACCTTGATCTTCCTCATTATTTTTATCTACACCTATTTTAATATCTGGGGATTGTTTATTTATAATCTTTATAATCTCACACTTTTGACCATTAAACCCTAGAGTATTTGAGTTGTATCCTATGTCACAAATTGTTTTCCTCAATTTGTCATCAAAATCTAATTCGTTTTCAGTTGTAATTTCGCCTGCGACAACAATTGATCCTGGTTTATCTATCTCGCCTTTTGCAAGTACTTCACATGCTACTCTAGATTTTTTATCGTTAGCTAGGACATAATCGAGCACTGTGTCAGATAGTTGATCACATAGTTTATCTGGATGACCTGGTGAAACGCTCTCAGATGTAAATAAGTAGTTTTTTGTCATAATAAAGATTGACCAAATATACCACAAAAAACATGTGAATTTAAGATGAATTTATTTTTTATAGTTTTTAAGAATCTCTTTCTCAGAATCTGAAAGTGTCTCACTATTAGTATATTTACTAAGGATGTCTCTATATTCTTGATCCTTTATATTTCTACTTTCTTGTGAAATTATGCTTTCTATGGTTTTCTTTGCTTGTTCATAATCATCTTCAACTATACTTGAATTAATTGCTCGTAAATACTCTCCCTTAATCTTCTCATCAGCATCTAGGAATCTATTTAAATTATATCCCGTGCTTGTTTTGAAAGATTTAGCAAGTTCAAGCATATCCAGGAAAAATTTATTTGCATTAATATTCTTTAGTCCTTCATAATAGTCATCGATGCCAGAAGGATAATGAAAGATCATATTTAGAAGCAGTCTTTCCGAGGGGGTAATTATTATTTCAGTTAGGGAGTCTTGTGTAATTTTTGCCTGATTATTTTCTGTTTCAACATAAAAGTATTTTTTATCAAGACTTGTAATTTTTTCAATCTTATCTAGCATCAGTTTCTTAAATACACCACTTGGAATTTTTTTAACATGAGGAATGATTTCGCTAACAAATCTGGACGCATCTTCAGGACTATCTAGGTTCAAGTGTTCTCGGATTCTACTAATTAAAAACTCTGACAGCCTCATTGTATTATTAAGATTATTCTTTAATTTTTGTGGGTCACTTCGCGCTAATTGATCCGGATCAAGTCCATCACTAAGGAAGCAAAAGCTTATTCTTAAATCATCAGTGTAACCTTCTAGACAATTCTGAAGAGCTTTCCATGCCGCTTCATGTCCAGCTTTGTCTCCATCAAAACAAAAAGTTATATTTTTAGAATATCTCTTAAGTTTTTGTAAGTGCAGTTTTGTAAAAGCAGTCCCAAGTGATGCCACAGAATTTTGAAAGTTATTATTATACAACGAAATAACATCTGTATATCCTTCAACGATAATGACATTATTTAGTTTATTAATTTGTTTAGCAGACTCATATAAACCATATAACTCTGAACTTTTATAAAAAAGTTTTGATTCAGGGGAATTAATATATTTAGCTTTTTCATTTTTATCAAGTGCTCGACCACCGAATGCTATTGTCTTACCAGTTGTATTCTTAATTGGAAACATAATTCTATTTCTGAAACGATCATAAACCTTTTCATTAGATTTTATTAATAACCCGAGTTCTAAACCACTATTAATAGATTGACTTTTTTCAAGAAAATTTTTTAGACTGTCCCAAGATTCAGATGCATAACCAATTTCAAATTTATCAATCATCTTTTCATCAAATCCTCTAGATGCAAGATATTGTTTTGCCATATCATTTTTTTCAAGACACTTTTTGAAGTAATTTTTTACTTGATCATTTATATTAAATAAATTTACAAAATCACTATTCTCTTTGTTAAGCGTCTTAGGGATCTCTACATTTGCGATTGAGGCTAATTTTTCTATTGCATCCATGAAAGTCAATCCATGCGCTTCTCTAAGATATTTAATTGCATCACCGGATGCTCCACATCCAAAACAATGATAAAACTGTTTAGTTTGTGAAACGTTAAATGAAGGAGTATTCTCGGAGTGAAAAGGGCACAAGCCTTTAAAATTTGCTCCACCTTTTTTAAGCTCGACATCGTTACTGATTAATTCTACTATATCAATCCTTGACAATAAATCATCAATAAACTTTCTATCTAAACTTGGCATTTTAAGCAGCTGAAGTTATCTGTGATAAGAGTTCATCAAAGTTAGAGGAGATAGGCTTGACGACAATAAAATGTTTTACTTCTTTATCAAAATTATCTAATATTTTCTTACATTTTAGACTTTTAGTTAACTTAAAATGTTTTTCCAGTAGTGATCTTAAATATTCTTTATGTTTATTTAGACTTTTCTTATTGAGAGAGTTATGGTCTACCGATTGAGTGTTTGCATTTTTATCAAATTGTTTTTCTTTATCATAAATGAATGCTAGACCACCCGTCATACCTGCTCCAAAGTTACTTCCTGTTTCTCCCAATACTACGATTGTTCCACCAGTCATGTACTCGCAGGCATGATGACCTGTCCCTTCTACCACAGATGTACAACCAGAATTTCTCACGGCAAACCTTTCACCTGCTATACCATTTGCAAATAAGTATCCACCTGTAGCTCCATAGAGACACGTATTTCCAATTATTACCATTCTATCTGCTTTGTTGGCAAGTTTCTCTGGAGTTGATATGGATATTTCTCCTCCTGCCATGCCTTTACCAACATAGTCGTTCGCATCACCAGTTAACTGAATGTTTAAGCCATCCGCATTCCACGCTCCTAAGCTTTGTCCAGCTGTTCCATTAAGTCGTAAAGTTATTGGATTTTTTTTCAAACCATAGTTACCATAGAGCTTTGCTATTTCACCGGACAGTGATGCCCCAACACTTCGATTATAATTTTTTATTTCATAATTAAGAGTTTTACGTTTTTTAGACTTTATGTGTGGCATAGCCTCTTTCAATATTTGTTTTGATAACCATGCATCATCAAATGGTTCATTATTTTTTGTTGAACAATAAGGAGTAGATTTACTCTTAACTTTATACACCAATTTATCTAAATTCATTTTACCATGTCGAACTGATGTACCACTGGTTTGTTCTAAAAGCTCTGTTCTTCCTATAATGTCCTCTAATCTAGAATATCCAAGTTTAGCGAGTATCTCTCTAACATCTTGAGCTACGAAATTTAAATAATTAACGACTCTTTCAGGGCTTCCGCTAAAGTGTTTCATTCTTAATATTTTGTTTTGAGTGGCAACTCCAGTTGCACAATTATTGAGATGACATATTCGTAAATATTTACAGCCCAAAGCTACCATAACTGAAGTACCAAAACCAAAACTCTCTGCGCCAAGTATAGCTCCTTTAATTACGTCAAGACCTGTTTTCAGACCCCCGTCAGTTTGAAGCCTAACTTTATGTCTTAAATTATTCATCATAAGCGTTTGATGAGTTTCAGCAACACCTAGTTCCCAAGGGCTACCTGCGTATTTTACCGATGTAAGTGGACTAGCTCCTGTTCCACCATCATATCCAGATATAGTTATTAGATCCGCATATGCTTTTGTAACCCCAGCAGCTATTGTTCCTACTCCTGCTTGTGAAACAAGCTTCACGGATATAAGTGCTTTGTTATTAACTTGCTTTAGATCGAAAATTAATTGTGCTAAATCTTCAATCGAATAAATATCATGATGAGGTGGTGGTGATATTAGTGTTACACCTGGAACAGAAAACCTTAACTCAGCAATCATGTTATTTACTTTGTGACCTGGTAATTGACCACCCTCGCCTGGTTTTGCGCCTTGAGCAATTTTAATCTGAATAACCTCTGCATTCACTAGATAATGAGGAGTGACTCCAAATCTTCCAGAGGCAACCTGTTTAATTTTAGAGGATTTGTTAGTGTTATATCTA
>CAJWMM010000041.1 GCA_913043035.1 uncultured Gammaproteobacteria bacterium
TGTTATAAGGTCATTAGCGCTTGGGAAATAATATGGATGTACAAATACGAAAAATCGCTTGGGGTGCACCTAAAAACATCATAGCTTATCATTCCACTAAAATTGGTGGCTGGAGTAATGGAGCTTTTAAGTTTTCAAATATGAGTTTAGATGTTGGTGATAATCCTAAAGATGTTAAGAAGAACCGTGATTCAATGATTAAACAATTGAACTTAAATACTAAGCCAATATTTATGAAACAAATTCATAGTGCCACGGTTAGAGTAGCAAAAAGCTCAACTGATAACTTAGTGTGTGATTCGTGCTATACATCTGTGAAAGGATTACCGTTAGCTGTTTTATCCGCAGACTGTTTGCCAATATTGATTTCAAATAATGATGGAAATAAAATTGGTGTAATTCATGCTGGTTGGAGAGGACTGGCTGGTGGAATCATTCAGAAATTCCTCAAGAGATTTGCTACAGATCCAAAAGACGTAGTTGTATGGATTGGCCCTTCAATTAACCCAGAAAATTACATTATACGCGAGGATGTGTTTAATAAATTGTCTAAAATTTCTACAGAATTTTTTTCACGGACAAAAGATATAGGTGCATGGTATTTAGATTTAAAATATGTTGCTAAAATAATCTTAAAACAAGAGGGTGTTGAGAAGATTTATTTAGATAATATATGCACATTTTCTAATCCTGATCAGTACTATTCTTATCGAAGGGAAAGTCAGACTGGGCGAGTAGTTTCAATAATATGCATTGATTCTGATGATAACAATAATTAAAGATTTCATAAAAAATATAAGTCCACTAAATATACTTGTATTCCTCTTTATCATTGGCTTAGTTTATGGAGCGATAAATTTGGGAATGAAATATCAATCTTATATGAAATTTCTAAACAAAACACAGATTATTGCTGTCAAAGCCAGGCCTGTGATTATTGATACTGCTGAAAATAAATTTCGTACATTATCAACTATCAAATCTTTTCAATCCTTCGACATAACATCAAAAGTTAATGGCATCATTCATAAAATTCATTTTATTGAAGGAACAAGGATTTCTAAAGATCAAAAACTTTATAGTATTCTGTCATCCGATAAAGTAGGTATGGCTGAGATATATGCTCCTTTTAGTGGACTTATTGGATTAAGTAAAAAAAGTGAAGGGGATGCAGTAATTAAAGGTACATTTTTATCATCACTAGATAATAATAATAAAATGAAACTTGAATTAGATTTACCTGAAAGGTTAGCTCCTTTCCTGACCAAAGATATAAAAATTAGAGCAATCTCGGATAATTTATCTAATAGAAAATTCACCGCTAAATTAGACTTCATTGACACTCGCATTGATAAGAGCACTAGGACGATTGCTGCATACTCGTTGCTAGATAATGAAAGTAACCTGCTTAGACCAGGTTTGTTAATGAAGGTGGACTTAATACTAGAGAGTATAAATAATGCAATTCTAATTCCTGAAGAAGCTCTTTTAAGCATTGATGGAAAACATTATGTTTATGTCGTTAATAATGATAAAGCAGTAATGAAAAATATTACTATTGGTGTCAGAAGCGATGCTTTAATTCAGGTAACATCAGGTTTAAACGTAAAAGATAACATAGTTTATATGGGTCAGGAAAAACTTAAAGACCAATCGTTGATTAACATAGTAGATTAATATGCATATCTCTGAAACAACTGTTAATAGACCTGTACTAGCAATAGTCATTAGCTTATTTCTTATAATTTTAGGATTAGTCTCATATGATAAGCTTTCAATACGAGAGTATCCTGATATTGATAAACCTGTTATTACTGTCTCGACAATATACAGAGGCGCGTCGGCAGAGATCATGGAGAGAGATGTAACTCAGATTCTTGAAGACTCTATATCAGGGATATCTGATATAAAAGAAATTAGATCCGAAAGTCAGAATGAGTTTTCAAGTATAAAAATTGAATTTAATCTCTCACGTGACATGGATTCTGCTGCAAATGATGTTAGAGAAAAAGTTGGAAGAGCGCTCTCTAAATTACCTAGAAATTCAGAGCAACCGAGAGTATCGAAATCAGATACTGATGCTAGAGCGGTTATGTGGATTGGATTTTCTAGTAATCAGCTTACAAGCATTCAGCTAAATGATTATCTAGATAGAAACGTCATAGATCGTCTTTCCATTTTACCAGGAGTGGCATCTATAACGATTGGGGGTGAGAGAAAATATGCAGTTCGTGTATGGCTTAATCCAGATGAAATGTCTGCTAGGAATATTACAGTTAATGATGTCCTAGTTTCAATTAATCGTGAGAATGTTGAAAAACCCGCTGGTCGACTGGACTCTACTAATAGAGAGTTGGACCTTCAGATGACCTCAAAATTGTCATCTATAGGTGAATTTAAGAATCTATTAATTAAAAATATTGATGGCAAAAAAATCACTTTAAATGATATTTCTAGAATTGAGATTGGAGCAGAAACTGAGAGAGGTTTTCTCAGAGCAAACGGAGAGGATGCGATTGGTCTTGGCATTGTAAGACAAACGAAATCCAATGTTCTTAAAGTGGCTGATGCTGTAAAGAGAGAACTAAAACTTATCAGGCCATCATTGCCAGAAAACATAACCATGAACATTGGTTATGATCAATCAGTATTTGTTAAAGAATCCATTTTTCAGGTGAGATTAGCTCTTTTTATTTCTATGTTGATGGTTATAGCTGTAATTTTTTATTTTCTTAGATCTCCTAGTGCGACGTTGATACCTGCAATTACGATACCGATATCTGTAGTTGCTACATTCTATATAATATATGTATTAGGTTTTTCATTAAATGTTTTAACCTTTTTAGCTTTAGTATTAGCTATTGGATTAATAGTTGATGATTCTATAGTTGTTTTAGAGAACATTAAAAGGAGAATTGATAGCGGTGAATCTGTTTATGATGCATCAATCCTAGGAACTAAACAAATTACATTCGTAGTGATTGCAACTACAATAGTGCTTGTAAGTGTTTTTCTTCCTCTCTCATTTATGGAAGGTAAGACTGGCAGGCTTTTTATTGAATTTGGTGTAGTTTTATCCTTCGCGGTTATCTTCTCTAGCATTGTTGCGCTAACACTTACCCCGATGTTATGTTCTAGGTTATTTAAAAATAAAGAGACTGCAAAAATAGAACCTGATGCAATTAGTAAATTTAGAAAATTCTATAGAGAATCATTAATTAAATCTCAAAATAATCCCAGAAAAGTCTTTATTTTTTCTATTGTTGTAATTGTAGTATCTCTAGTCTTATTCCAAGTGATACAAAAAGAACTAGCGCCAACAGAGGATCGTGGTGTTTTTATTATTGTTGTTTCTACCCCAGAGGGTTCCACACTTGATTACACGGACAATATTGTCAAACAAGTTGAAGAATATCTAGTTACATATAAGGAGAATAATGAAATTAAAAAATTATTTGCTGTGGTGGCGCCTGGATTTTCAGGTCAGCCGGGCGCTGTTAACACTGCCTATTTATTTGCCACACTCACTCCTTGGAGTGATAGAAGACATCAGAAGGAAATTGTCGCTGAAATATTTCCAAAGCTTATATCAATACCTGGCGCAAGAGTTATTGCTATTAATCCTCCTAGCTTGGGTGGTAGTAATTTTAAACCTGGTCTCCAACTAGTGATAAGTGGAAATAATTATGATGATATAAATGAGTGGGGTAATATACTGCTTACGAATACTGAATCAATGAATTTCAAAAACCCAAATATTGATTATAAACTTACCAATCCAAGAATTAATTTGTCGATAGATAGGGATAGAGCTTACGAATTATCAATAAGTGCTGATGAGATAAGCACAACCATAGAAACACTCTTTGCTGCAAATAAAATCACAACATATGCATCAGATGGCCTTACTTATAATGTTATTTTACAAGCTGAGGATTATTTTAGAATGACTCCTGATAATCTTGATAATATTTTTATAAAATCGCCAGTAAATAAATCGTTAATACCTATTTCAAATCTCGTTAGCTTAGATGAAACATCTTCAAGCGAGACCTTGAAAAGAATTAATAGGATGCCTTCAACAATATTCTCTGCATCCTTGCTACCAGGTTATCCTTTGGGTGATGCACTGGGAGAGTTAACGAATCTAACAAATCAGATCCTCCCAGGTAATGCAAAAATTAGTTACAGTGGGTCCTCCAAGGAGTATTTTGAGTCTGGGGACAGTTTATTAATTACAATAATATTTGCTGTGCTTGTTGTTTATCTTGTTTTATCTGCTCAATTTGAAAGTTTCAGAAATCCTTTAACGATTATACTAACCGTTCCAATAGCACTAACCTCTGGTTTGTATACACTTTTTCTAACAGGGACATCGATTAATGTTTATAGTCAAATAGGATTCTTGATGCTTATTGGCTTGATTGCAAAAAATGGAATTCTTGTAGTTGAATTTGCAAATCAATTAAGACGTGAGGGATTAGCTATTGAGGAGGCAATTATAGAATCTTCAATGATAAGGCTAAGACCAGTTATGATGACAACTGTTTCAACACTATTAGGAGCTATTCCACTTGTTTTAAGTACTGGAGCTGGATCAGAAAGCAGATACTCAATGGCAATAGTTGTTCTCGGCGGCATAGCTATTTCATCCTTGATTACACTTTACCTAGTACCTGCGTTGTACAGATATATTGAAAAAAATTAGTTACTTTAATGGTGGAATTTTAAGCCCTTGCTGCATTGAAAAATATTGAGATAAGTCTTCTATATCTTGGTCCGACAAACCAGCAGCAAAACCTTTCATGACAACATTATCCCTAATACCAGATCTATATTCATTGAGGGCATGTATAAGATAATTTTTATGTTGTCCAGCTAAAATTGGATATATCTTAATTTGAGATATGCCATCAACACCATGACAAGCTGCACAAACTTGAGATTTTTCTTTTCCAGCTTGGTAACTACCAGCATGTGCAACATGAGTTAGAGTACAAATAAAAATAATAATGTAAATATTAGTGGTCTTAATCATTTTAGTGACTCAAAGTATTCAGCAATATCTTTCATATCCTCTTCCGTTAAGCCCATTGCATTTGCATGCATAGTTTGATGTTTTCTCTCTTTTGTTTGATAAGCTTTCAACGCGCTAATAATGTAATCTGCATGCTGACCTGCTAATTTAGGTACTTTATATGTGGGATATACGTTATTGTATCCTGGAATTGCATGACACCCTAAGCATGTCTCTGATTTTGTTTTCCCTGCCGAATAATCTTCTGCCAAACTAAGGCAAGATATTGATAAAAGTGTTAAAATTGTGGAAAATTTTATTGTTGATTTCATAACCTATTTACGTGAGGATTATACACTAAATTTGATAGAGATAAAACTTCATTTTTTTTGTATAATATAATTTGAGAAAGATGCCTATATACGAATATAAATGCAATGAATGCGACGGGACTTTTGAGTACTTTCAGAGCATAACAGATGACCCGTTAAGCACATGTTCATTATGTGGAAAACAAAATTGTGTTTCTAAGATAATCTCAACATCAGGATTCCGTCTGAAAGGTTCTGGATGGTATGAGACAGACTTCAAAAACAAAGTAAGTACAAAGAACACTAAAGATAAGAGTAAGAACTAATATCATTTAGACTGGTAATTTATATGAAATCATTATACCAACATAAGATTAATCAAGACAATATCGGTGAAGTCGTGACAGTTGCTGGTTGGGTAAGCAAACGTAGAGATCATGGTGGTGTAATCTTTATTGATTTACGTATTTCAAATAACATTATCCAAGCAGTCTTTAATCCAGAGCACAAAGATTCATTTGTTATTGCAGAGAGATTGAGAAGTGAGTACGTGGTCGAAGTATCTGGCATAGTCCGTGAACGTTCAAAAGATAACATCAATAAAAATTTAAGTTCTGGTAATGTTGAGATTG
>CAJWMM010000042.1 GCA_913043035.1 uncultured Gammaproteobacteria bacterium
GATTTAGCTGTTGGTTATAACGGATCAAAAAATAGATTAACTGATTTAAATAAAGATCTTTTTGATTATAAGGAATTAGGAAAAGTTGAAGAGGTTTGGTACAGCTCATCATATGATGGTAAAAAAATACAAGGATGGTTAGTCTATCCACCAGAGTTTGATTCATCAAAAAAATACCCTTTGATACTAGAGATTCATGGGGGTCCATTTACTAATTATGGTTTTAGATTCTCAGCTGAAGTTCAGCTGTTTGCTAGTAAGGGGTACTTTGTCTTATACACAAACCCTAGAGGAAGTACTAGTTACGGAAAAGATTTTGCCAACCTTATTCACCATAATTATCCAAGTCAAGATTATGATGATCTAATTTCTGGTGTTGATCATGTAGCGGATAGAAATTATATTGATGAAAATAATCTTTTTGTAACTGGTGGTAGTGGAGGAGGGGTACTTACTTCTTGGATAATTGGAAAAACTGATAAATTTAAAGCTGCAGTTGTAGCTAAGCCAGTTATTAATTGGTATAGTTTTGTTCTTTATGCTGATAATATTTCATTTTTTTATAAATATTGGTTCCCCGGTAAGCCATGGGATAATCTTGAGGAATATATGAAAAGATCTCCTATATCTTATGTTGGAAATGTTACAACACCTACCATGCTTCTAACTGGTGAGGATGATTATAGAACTCCTATGGCAGAAAGTGAGCAGTTTTATGCAGGTTTAAAACTTAATAAGGTTGAATCAATGCTTGTACGTATTCCAGGTGCAAGTCATGGGATAGCAGCAAGGCCAAGTAATCTAATAGCAAAAGTTAATGCCATCGTAGCTTGGTTTGAAAAATATAAAAAATAGTTTTAGTTAACTTTAACTGCTGTGCCGTAAGCTAGAAGTTCAGATGCTCCAGCCATCATTACAGAAGTTTGAAATCTAACACAAACTACTCCATTTGCACCCAAAGATTTTGCATCATCAATCATTCTCTGTAGCGCTTCTTCTCTAGCATCTGCTTGAAGTTTTGTATATGCTTTAACTTCTCCTCCTATTAAGTTTTTAAATGCTGCAAAAATATCTTTTCCTACATTTCTTGTTCTAACAGTGCTTCCTCTGGCAATTCCTAGTGTTTCAGAAATTTTTTTCCCAGGTATTTCGTTTATAGTTGTGATGTACATTAGTATTTATTTTATTAAACTAATTTAAATATTCTTTATAATATGTTTTTTAAAAAAGAATATTATTTTCAAATTTGCGAACTGTATTTATTTCGGGGCGTAGCGCAGTCCGGTTAGCGCACCTGGTTTGGGACCAGGGGGTCGCAGGTTCGAATCCTGCCGCCCCGACTTAAATTTTTTTCTCTCCGAAAATATTTTTATCTTAACTTTTTATAATCAATGATATTAAACTATGAGGATAGTATTTTTATTACTTTTATTTTCATTTTCTATTAAAGCTCAGAAAAAAGCAAACTTTAAATCAGCTGAAAAGTTTAGTCAAAAAAACTTGTCTAAGATGCTTAAAAGTACATCTGTATCACCAAAATGGTTTAAAGAAAGTGATAAGTTTTGGTACTCTTATACTACGACATCAGGTAAGAATTTTTATATTGTTGATCCTACAAAGAGATCAAAATCTAAACTTTTTGATAATTTGGAATTTGCTGCAAAATTGAGTGATCTAACAAGGAAACCGATTAATCATAATGATTTAGAGTTAGAAGAAATTGAACTTGATAAAGATAATAGAACCTTAAGATTTCAGATAGACAGTATAGGGTATAAGTATGATATTTATGACAAATCAATAGCTATAGGAGATACTATATCTGAAGAAGAAGAAGAAGATTGGGCAACATATGCTCCAGACTCATCTTATATTGTCTTTGCAAAGGATCATAATTTATTTTTAATGGAGGTTGGTGATAAAGATAGTGTTGAAATACAATTATCCAATGATGGGGATAGATGGTTTTCTTATCAAAGAAAGCATGGAGATACTACTAGTGAAAAAAGAATGAAAGCAAGAGCTGCTTGGTTTAAGGATTCTAAAAAATTATATTCAAATCGTTCAGATTCTAGAAAGGTAGATGAGCTTTTTGTAATCAATACTTTAAATAAACCACGCCCTGAGCTTGAGGTTTATAAGTATGCTATGCCAGGGGAGATGAATGTTCCTCAGGAATATTTAGAAATCTTTAATATATCTGATAAATCTAAAATTGATGTAGAGGTAAAAAAATATATTGATCAGACTATATCACTTCATCTTACACAAAAGAATTCTGATAGATTATATATGACTAGACTAAATAGAACAAGCGATACCTTAGATGTTTCATATGTCAATACATCTGATGGATCTATTAATTTTTTATTTGAGGATGTAAATCATCCTTATCATAATTGGAATTATAGGCAGCTTGCTGTAATTAATGAAGGTAAAGAACTTATTTATTGGTCAGAAAAAAATGGGTGGGGGCAGTTATATCTTTATGACGGCAATACAGGTAGATTAAAAAATAAAATTACAAATGGGGGATATTTTATAACTGGAAGAATTCAAGATATAGATACTTTAGGAAGAAAAGTTTATTATCAATCTTTTGGTAGAGAAAAAGATATTGATCCGTATTATAGTATGATTTATAGTTCAAATTTTGATGGCTCAGGTATGAAGCTATTAACAAGAGAGAAATTTAATCATAAGGTTAATTTTTCAGAGTCAAGCAAATATTTTGTTGATAATTACTCATCTGTAGATCACTTGCCAACCTCATTACTGAGAGATGTCTCTGGAAATATTATTATGAAATTAGAAGAAGCTGACCTTAGTCTTTTATATCATGCTGGTTGGAAGATGCCAGAAAGATTTAAGGTCAAGGCTGATGATGGTATTACTGATCTTTATGGTGTTATGTATAAGCCTTTTGATTTTGATCCAAATAAAAAATATCCAATAATATCTTATGTGTATCCGGGTCCACAAGTTGAATCTTTTAGAAATGATTTTACTATATCTGGTAGGTACAATACTGCGCTTGCTCAGCTTGGATTTATAGTTGTTAGTATGGGGCATAGGGGAGGTAGTCCTATGAGATCTAAATATTATCATACTTTTGGTTATCAGAATTTAAGAGATTATGCATTAGCTGATGATAAGAGATCTCTAGAACAATTAGCTGAGAGGTATACTTGGATTGATCTTGATAAAGTTGGTATTTTTGGTCATTCTGGTGGTGGTTTTATGTCTACAGCTGCCCTCTTGTCTTATCCAGACTTTTATGATGTTGCTTGTTCGTCTGCTGGCAATCATGATAATAATATTTATAATAAGTGGTGGAGTGAAACTCATAACGGTATTGAGGCTGTTTATAACAAGAATAAAGATGACGATGAAGAAAATGAAGAACTTTCTTGGGACGCAAAGATTAAAACTAATCAATCTCTTGCTAAAAACTTAAAGGGATATCTGCTATTAACACATGGAAATATGGACAATAATGTTCATCCTACTAATACACTTCGGGTTGCTGATGAACTTATTAAAGAAGGAAAGAGATTTGATATGATGATATTTCCTGGTAAAAGACACGGTTATGGTGATTTCAGAAGTTATTATGAGAAAATGATGTGGTACTATTTTTCAGAGCATTTACTTGGTGATTATAGAAATAACATAGATATTAACCTTCCTGATTCTAATAAGTAGAATACTCTTATTTTTTTTTAATTTTTTTAAAACCATTTATGTTTAAATATAGTATTACATAGGTGGAATTTTTTTTTTCAATTCATATAATTTGTAATTCTGTTTTAGTTGGTATTCTTTTTGTTACTCAACTTATTACTTACCCTTCATTTTTAGCTGTTGATTCACATACATTCATTGGCTTTCATAAGAGATATACAATGAATATTTCTTTTATTGTAATTCCGTTTATGGTTGGAGAGCTATTTTCATTGATTTATTTAAATTATATAGATAGTGACTTATTTTTATCCTTGATGATTCTTTTGGTTATATGGTTATTTACATTTATAATATTGGTCCCAATTCATAATAAACTTTCG
Source organism: uncultured Gammaproteobacteria bacterium (assembly GCA_913043035.1). Lineage (GTDB taxonomy): Bacteria > Pseudomonadota > Gammaproteobacteria. The sequence goes on from CAJWMM010000042.1 coordinate 4,068, forward strand.
CTAAAGCATAATATAAGTCTAATAAATAGATTGATAGACTATAACTGGTTTAGAACAATTCTTTGGACAGTTAAATTAATTATATTATTTTATTTTTTTTATGACAAGGTTATCACGTAGGTCTTTAGATAGAATAATTCAAATGTGCTGGGAGGATAGGACGCCATTTGATATTATTAAAGCTCAATTTTCACTTAGTGAAAAGGAGGTTATATCAATAATGAGAAAAAATCTTCGTGAAAAATCTTTTATTCGATGGAGAAAAAGAATTGATGGAAGAAAAACTAAGCATTCTGCTTTAATGGAGGATAAAAATCATAGATTCAAATCAAATTCTCAAAGGGAAATATCATACAATAAGTTTAATTAGTATTTTTTATAGTTATTACTAATTATATTAGTAATAACTAATTATATTAGTAATCTAATTTTTATTCATAAAATTAAATTCACTTAAGTATGAAGTCTACAAAACCATCGTTTGAAAGTTTAAATATTTTTAAAGAAATACCATTTTCTTCCCAATCTGTTCCAGCAGGCTTTCCTTCACCAGCAGATGATTTTTTAGAATTTGATTTATCATTAGATAAAAAATTAATAAAGCATCCCAGTGCAACTTTCTTTGTTAGAGTGAGTGGTAATTCTATGATAAATGCTAAAATTTTTGATGGTAGTATTCTGTTAGTTGATAGGGCAGAGGAAATAAAAAATGGTGATATTGTTTTGGTGGTTATCGATGGAGATTTTACTGTTAAGAGGTATAAGAAACTAGGAGAAAATATTTTTTTATACCCGGAAAATAAGAATATGAGTCCAATAAAAATTACAAAAAACTCTGAATCTTATGTTTGGGGTAAGGTCATGTGGTCTTTTAATAGAGTACGATGATAGCATTAGTTGATTGTAATAATTTTTATGCTTCTTGTGAGAGAGTATTTAAACCTCATCTAGATAAAAAACCTATTGCGGTGCTTTCGAATAATGATGGATGTGTAATAGCAAGATCTAACGAATCAAAGTCTTTAGGCCTTAAAATGGGGGAGCCTATTTTTAAAAAAAGATATCTTGTAGATAAACATAATATTCATCTTTTCTCTTCAAATTTTGCATTATATGGTGATATTTCTAAAAGGGTCTTTGATATTGTTGGAAACAATGTACCTTCTTATGAGATCTATTCTATAGATGAGGCTTTTTTAGATTTTAGTGGAATAAAAGATCCTTACAGTTATGCTTTACATATTAGAGAAAAAGTTAAACGGTGGACAGGTATTCCTATTTCTATAGGTATATCGTATACTAAGACTTTATCTAAAGTTGCCGGGTATATCGCAAAAAAATCAAGAAATGGAATAAGTTATCTCAAAGATAAAAATGAGATAAATGAGATATTAAGATCATTGCCTCTAGATGAGATATGGGGAATAGGAATTAGGTATGCTATAAAGATGAAGAAGTATGGTATACATACCGCAGCTGACCTTCTTGAATGTGATGAGACATGGATAAGAAAGATGATGAATGTGGTTGGGCTTAGAATGGTTAGAGAGCTAAAATGTATACCTCATTTTAATCTCAATACAAATAGAAATATGAAAAAGAGCATATGTACTTCTAGATCTTTTGCTATCGAAATAAAAGAATATTCTCGAATGTCAGAGTATATTAGTATGTTCTCTTCTAGATGTTCAGAGAAGCTTCGTTCAGAGAAGGCTTGTGCTAGATCTATTAGCGTTTTTATGTATACAAATAGATTTAAACCAAAGGTTAAACAATACTCTGGTTATTTTTCAATGAATTTTCATACTGCAACAAGCGATACAATTACAATTACTAAACTTGCGATAAAGTGTCTT
>CAJWMM010000043.1 GCA_913043035.1 uncultured Gammaproteobacteria bacterium
AGATAGTATAAGTTATATAAGGCGATTTATCGCAAAAAAAATATCTTCAGCTAAAACTCCTGAATAAGATTGAAAATTTTACTTGCTTCGAGGTTATGCATGCAAATATTTTTTTTACATGTTTTAATTATCTTTGTATCATAGCATGGACTGCAATCAAGATCTAAACTTGCAATTCTTACATTATTCTTATATGTCTGGTAAGGAGATGATTGATGGGAGTTTGTTGGTCCATGTATTGAGATAATATTTTTTGCGACTGCACCAGCCAAATGAACACTTCCACTATCAGTTGCAACTACGACTTCTGAGCTTTCTAATATAGTAATTAATTCTGGAATCGTAGTTTTTCCTGAGATATCGTAAACTCTATTTGGTAGTGGATGGAAAACTGAAAAATACTCCATTTCCTCTTTGCTACCGACCAAAAATATTTTCATATCAGTAAGCTTAAGAATTTTCTCTATGAGATCTTTCCAATTATTTGCTGGCCAAGATCTGTAACCCCTGTAGTTTTTTTTACTAACATGACTATTTGTTGGACATAAGACAATATATTTCTCTTCAAGATGAAACTTATTAATCAAATGTTTTTTATTGATTCCGACTATAGATGGTTTTGCAGATTCTTTTCGGAAATCCTTGATGAATAGTTCTAAAATCCTCAACTGATGATCTACCCTATGTTCTTCAAAAATGTTATCATTTATAAATTGATACGGCATACCACATTTTTTTTTAGCTCTTGAAAATTTCACAATATCATTAAACTTATTTCCTATCTCTAAGTTCAGAATCAGTTCGTATGGTGATTTTATCGAATCCATTATAATTTTTTGTTTATCAATATTTAAATAAAATGGTAGACGTGTATGCCTTAGCTCAAATATTTTCTTTATACGATTATCATATTTAAATAATTCAGATATCCCTGGTTTCGTTACCCAGTGGATGTCAACATTATGGTGAAAATGCTCGATCAAAGGATCAATAACAGATGTTGCGTCAACTGTGTCACCTAATAGTCCACATCTAATTACTAAAACTTTTTTATTTTGTTTTAATGTCATTTCTAGTTTAAAATGTATTTTACTAAATTTATTATATAATTTATTTTATACAAAAAGGATCAAAATATACAAATGAGTAGCTGGATAAGGTTCAAATTTGGGAAAAAAATATACTTTGGGCAAGTAGACGATGCCTCTAGTATTACAGTGTATGATGGTGATATGTTCTCAAACCCAAAAAAAACTGACCAAGTCTTTACTTATGACGAAGTTGAAATTCTAAATCCCTGCTGCCCATCAAAATTTATAGCACTATGGAATAATTATCAGACCCTAGCAGCAGAAAAAGGTCTGAATAAGCCTAACAATCCATTGTATTTGAATAAAGCAATTTCTTCCATCATACAGCCTGGTAAGCACATTGTTCGACCGAAATCTTATAATGAGTCAATATTTTATGAGGGAGAGTTAGGCATCGTCATTGGAAAAAAATCTAAAGATATAGATCATGTCCAAGCTAAAAAAAATATTTTTGGGTATACTTGCATTAATGATGTTACTGCGATGGATATTGTCAAAAAAGATTCATCATTTGATCAATGGACAAGGTCTAAGAGCTTTGATACTTTTGGGATATTTGGCCCATGTATTGCCACAGACATTGACCCGATGAATCTTCAAGTTCAATCAAGACTTAATGGTAACATTGTTCAAAATTATAATACTAGCGATATGTTTTTTAATGTTTATGAAATAGTGAGTTTCCTCTCTAAGGACATGACACTAATTCCTGGTGACATAATTGCATGCGGTACTAATGCTGGATTAGGACCAATGTCATCCGGCGATATTATTGATGTGAAAATAGATAATATAGGCACAATTGTTAATCGTAATGAATAGCTATTTTACCTTCTCTTCCAAATATCAGGTGAATCTTCAGATCTAGGTCGTGGTTTTTCATCGAATATAATATTTTCTGAACCATTATAAATTAAAAAGTGTTTACCTTTTGCTCGTCCGAGAAGAGTAACGCCGGTCTCTTTTGCTACATTAAAACCCATTTCTGTTATACCAGATCTTGATAATAAATAAGGTATGTTCATTTGAGCAACTTTTATAACCATTTCTGAGGTTAATCGACCAGTAGTATAGAATATTTTATTCTTACTATTTATATCATTAATCCACATGTTTCCTGCAATCGCATCTACAGCATTATGTCTACCCACATCTTCTATGAAATCAATTATTTTATCCTTAGAACATAGCGCACATCCATGCACAGCACCTGATAGGCGATATATCTCGTTTTTTTCATGCAAAAGTTTTAGTACTTTATATATAGTTGACTGTTTAAGTTTCGTATCTTTAATATTTTTTTTCTTTAGGTCGTCCCATATGCCACCATATGTCGTACCTTGACCACATCCGGATGTAACAACTTTGTGTGTGAGCTGATTATCAAAACTATCATTTTTATTTTTTGTAACAGCAACTGCAGTATTAGTATCCCAATCTACTTGTATAGATTCAAGATCATAAAAAGATTTGACAAAACCTTGATTCCGTAAATACCCAATCACTAGTGACTCTGGATGATGACCTAGTGTCATTAAGGTAACTATCTCTTTTTTGTTTACATATATAGTTAATGGTAACTCTCCTGTAATAGGAAATTTTCTTTCGGTTTGATATTCATCCACTACAATTATTTCTCGCGTATTCGGACGAATAGACTCAGATATCAAAGGCTTTTGTATTTTATCATTTGTCATAATCTGTTAAATTATATTATATATCAATATATTGTACGATGAGATTATTCCTATTTTTAATATTACTAATTACACCTTTTACACTCAGTGCTGAGGTCTTACGTGTAGTAATACTCGGATCCGGGACTCCAAGACTTGATATTGATAGATTTAGTCAATCAATACTGGTAGAGGCAGGCGACGAGAGGTTACTATTTGACACTGGGCGAGGCGCAGCTATAAGGTTAAGTCAAATGAATGTAAATTTATCATCCATTAATCATATTTTTTTTACACATTTACACTCCGATCATATCGTAGGATTCCCTGACGTACTGATGACCGGCTGGGTCTATCAACGAGAAAAAACACTTAATATATTTGGCCCATCGGGCACGAAAAAGTTTGTAGAGAATATTAAAAGCGCATTTAATGAAGACATCAAGATTAGACTTGAGAAGCCTGAAGAACTCAAAATGCCTGGAATTAAAACCTCTGTAAAGGAGATAACTGATGGATTAGTTTATAAAAGTAAAAATGTCGAGGTACACGCAATTAGTGTAGATCATGGTGGTGGGGTAGAACATGCTTATGGGTATAAAATTAACTATAAAGATAAATCAGTAGTTATTTCCGGCGATACTAATTACTCTGAGGAATTAGTCAATGCGGCAAATGATGTAGATATACTTATTCATGAAATTGCTGCTGCACCATTAAGTTTAATAAATAAATCCGAGAAGGTCAGAGGAATCATGAATTATCATACAACACCAGAGGAATTAACTAAGATTATTAATCAAACTAAGGCTAAATTTACAGTGCTTAACCACGTACTTCTACTTGGAGGAATAACTGAAGACAAGGTTTTAAAACTTATTAAAACTAACCTAGATAAAGATACCGAAGTTATGTTTGGCTATGATTTATTAGCCATAGAGTTAACAGATAGAATAAACACATACTCAGTCGATTATACTAAATGAAAATAATGGGAATAATTAATCTTTCTGATGATAGTTTTTCTGAGACAGGAAAATTTAGTAATGTTGATGACGCATTAGCCTATGCAAAACAAAATCTACAAAAACCTTGTGAAATCATCGACATTGGAGCTGAATCGACAAAGACACAATTTAAAGCACGATCTGATGAAGAACAGTTACTTAAATTAATTCCTCTTATTGAGTCTGTAAAGAGCAAAATTCCAGATGTTCTAATCAGTGCTGATACAAGATCACATCTTGTGGCAGCTAAGTGCATAGATGCAGGTTGTCATATTATAAATACTGTTACGTCAGGTGAAAATGTTGATAGTATGCTTGACGTAATCGAATCAACCGAATCAGAGATAATATTTACTCATATGCCAGAAGAGCATACCAATGGCATAAATATGATTACAGATAATATTGTGGATTATTTGAAAAATTTTTTTAATATAATAAGAAACAAAATGATAGAAAGAGGAATAAGTGAAGACAGACTCATAATAGATCCAGGTATAAGCTTCGGGAAAACAGGGAATGATAACCTAACAATAATCAAGAATATAGAGACTTTTGTAGGTGAATTCGGCAGAGTTTGTCTAGGCGTAAGTCACAAAAAATTTTCCTCGAAAGTCTATGATAATTTAACAGATAAAGATCAAATCTATGTAGATTTATCTATTCATAGTTTTGCGGCTTATAAAGGAGTCGAGATATTGAGGGTGCATGATGTCGATATCACTCATGATTTAATTAAAGTTGTAAGCTCTACAGTTAATTCGTAATAGATGTAATAGCTTTTTCAAAATCTTTTGTAAATTGTTTTACATCATAAAAACTTTTCATTGCTTGCTCGTTTTTAAGTTTTTTACATAAAGCCAATCTCTGCCCTGCATCATTTACTAATAAGTCGATCTTTTCTGTATAATCTTTTAAGTTATATGTAACAAGTTCATTCAAACCGACTGAATTCAGAATACTGTGACTTACTCTAGAAGCAAAATGCTGCCCTGAGACAGTTACCACAGGAACACCAGATTGAATTGCATCCGTTGTGGTAGTGTGTCCGTTATATGTCTTTGTATCTAACACAATATCTGAGAGCCCCAATCTCTCAATGTGCGCCTCTCTTGGTATTCTTTGTGCAAAAATAACTCTAGATTCATCTAACCCTACCTTTGATAAGTACTCGACTATGTATTGTTTCATCAAAGCATTATCCTCAAGTAGCCATAAGACTGTATTCTCGTTTCTCTTTAATATATCTATCCAACATTTAAATATATCCTCTTCAATTTTGAAAGACTGATTAAAACAAGAAAGGATTATTTTCTCCTCAGGAAGAGAGTAATCATTTTTCGTAGATTTGTTATTTGGATATTTCTTCATACCATCGTTTATTTGATAAATATTGGGAAGATATAGAACATCTTCAGTATAGAAGTTTTGTTTATCCTCTGGTATTACAATTTTATCTGCAATGATATAGTCATAGTTATCTGATCCGCTGCTTCCAGGAAATCCAAGATAAGATATTGTTTTTCTAGCCAATTTTCTATTGACCACATTCATCTTGTTATGAGGTATATGGACAGATAAGTCGATAAGAATGTCTAGGTTATGTTTGCGCACCATACTTTCGATTTGATTATCAGACTTGTTATTAATATCCACAACCATAGAGATATGTTTGTCAATGTAGCTCAAATAATATCGATCATGATTGTATGTAAAAAAATAATAATCAAAAGCTGCTTTATCTAAATACTGAAACATATTCTTGATTAGGTAAAATGTTGGATGATCTCTGATTTCTCCACAGATAAAGCCAATGCTTTTTTTACCATTGTTTTTTAATACTTTTTTTTGTTGAATAGGATTATTATGCCGATAATTAATTTTATGCCACTGAACAGCATTAGCATAGTTAGACTTTTCATCATCACATCTGGAAACGTTTAGAAAAGGATGTTCAAGGCCATCTGTATTTAAATTTTCAATTTTTGTCTTTAATTTATTTAATCTTTTCCAATTACAAGTATTTTGGCATGCACGGAAAAGAAGAATGTTAGCTTTTAAATGGTCATTATCTAGATCAAGGCATTTCTCAAGATAAGTTAAAGTCTTTTCGTAATCTCCCTTTCTGT
>CAJWMM010000044.1 GCA_913043035.1 uncultured Gammaproteobacteria bacterium
CGGGAATAACCTATAAATCAGAGATTTATCTCGGGTATCTCCATTTTCTGTCATCTGCACTTTAGACGGAGGAGAGAATTCATAGTTTAAAAAAAATATATTATTTTTATTTATATTCAATTCTAAATTTTGTCTCACACTTGATAAATGTGATTGATCTATAATATTTTCTATATTTTTTCCTTTATTAGCACATTCATTATCGAACGTAACTTTTATCATGCTATATTATATTTTCTTCTTAAGTATCTGAGACTGAAGAATATAACTGGCCAAATTAGTGCACTAGATAGTGTTGTCCAATACATTGAAGTTGAATAAATGCCAGCACTCAACATCACATCAATCCACAAAAGGAAAGTTATTTTTAATACCATTAAAAATAAAACAATTATACTCTGTTGTATCACCGTAAAGTATCTCAGTGATTTGTGTAATTTCTTAATGATGAACGATAGAAATACATATATCAATGCATTCATTCCCAACGTCGATCCCACTGCTACATCTGTGATTATGCCAATGAGCCAAATCACAAAAAGATTATACATACTTGGCACAGCTATTATCCAATATATAATTACTAAAAATATCCAATCAGGTGAGAAGTAACCTAACGGAAATGTCGAGATTGTCAGTATAACTGAAAGAAAAGTAGATAATATTATTACTAATGGGCTATTCATTTTTAGTTTCTGTTGATGGCTGATAGTCCCATATTAATATAATATCTGATAGATTATCTAGATTTTCAAAAGATTTGACATCGATGGCACTAAATTTTTTCTCAGGATCTTTTGTAATTGAGACCACTTTGCCTATAGGGATGTTTGATTTAAATCTCCCTGCAACACCTGAAGTAGTTATTATATCACCAACTTTAATATCAGTATCTATTGGAGCGAATTGGATCATTAGATCATTATCACCATTACTTCCAGCTACAATAACTTTCTCGCCAGTTCTACTGATATTACCTGGGACATTATGATTGATATCATTTATAAGTATAATTTTTGATGACATCATATTTAATTCTATAATCTGTCCAATCAATCCTTTGATCCCAATCACATTTTGTGCCTTAAACAGACCGTCATTCTGACCTTTATCTATAATTGCAATCTTCCTTGTTGGACTTGCAGAATTATTCAAAACTTTAGCTATCTTTTGTTTTTTTGTTGAAGTAAGTGATTTTTTTTCAATCGCAAGAAGTCTCTCGTTTTCCTCTTTAAGTGAATCAAATTCTTGTAGTTTAATTTTTAAAGACATATTTTCAGCTTTTAGATCTTCTATTTGACTATTGAGTATTTTAATATCTTCTTGTTCTTTCATAAATGATGTGATCATACTTCTGGGAATAGATGATAGATTATATAGTGGATACACTATTAAATCGTTGATAAAAGAACGAGCATAATCAGCTTGATTATATTTATGATCAATAATAATTGTAGCGATAGATAAAGATAATAAAAAAATTAAACTATAAAAATCTTTTGTGCTTTTCTTATAGATTCGTTCCATGAGGGTTTATATTCTCACTAACTTTCGACAGATAAGAATTCAATACCCTCTTTATCGATAATTTCTAGAACTTTCCCGCCACCTCTAGCTACACAGCTCATAGGATCTTCTGCAACGATAACATACATCCCTGTCTCTTCCGTGATAAGTTTATCTAGATCTCTTAGTAGGGCACCTCCTCCTGTGAGAACCATACCTCTTTCGTGGATATCTGCTCCTAATTCAGGAGGTGTTTGTTCTAAAGCAGTTTTGACTGCAGTGATAATTCCTTGCAGGGGATCCTGAAGTGCTTCAAGAATTTCATTACTATTTACAGTAAATGATTGAGGTACGCCAGCAGAAAGGTTTGTTCCTTTTACTTCTATCTCTAGCAAATCACTACTTGGGTATGCGCAACCTATTTCATGTTTGATCTTCTCTGCAGTCGGATAACCTATTACACATCCATAGTTTCTCCTAACATAGCTCATTATTGCATCATCAAATGTATCTCCTCCTATTCTTGTTGATGAGGAATATACAATGCCGTTTAATGAGATTGTTGCGACTTCAGATGTGCCTCCTCCGATATCTAGAACCATATAACCTCTTGGCTCATCTGTTGGCATTCCTGCGCCTATGGCTGCTGCCATCGGCTCATCAATAAGGTGTACAATTCTAGCTCCCGCTCCAGAAGCGGATTCCCGGATGGCTCTTCTCTCAACTTGAGTTGCTCCACACGGCACACACACAAGAACCCTTGGGCTTGGTCTAAAAAATTTACTATCGTGAACTTTCCTTATAAAATGCTGAAGCATTTTTTCGCAAACCATAAAGTCAGAAATCACACCATCTTTCATAGGTCTAATAGCTTGGAGACCCGTCGGCGTCCTTCCCAGCATCCTCTTAGCTTCAACCCCAACCGCTTCAATTTTTTTGCCGTTAGAAGATTTGTCATCTCTAACAACAACTACGCTAGGTTCGTCAAGAACAATGCCTCTACCTTTAACATAAATTAATGTGTTTGCTGTACCTAGATCTATAGATAAATCGGTTGAGAACGTTCCTTTGATTTTCTTTAATATACTGTTAATCATTTTTTTAGCTTAACTTTCAATATTTTACTTACAATTTGTGGATTAGCCTTGCCTTTTGAATTTTGCATTACTGCACCCACAAAGAAGCCAAATAGTTTTTCTTTTCCATTCTTGTATTCTTCTACACTTTTATAATGGTTTTTTAAGACATTATCAACTAGTTTGTTCAGCTCATCTTCGTCTGATATCTGAGATAGGCCCTCAGATTTTATTATACTAGTGGGATTATCACCAGTTTCCCACATTTTTTCGAGGACTGATTTACCCTGCTTAGAGGAAATTTCACTGTTTTTTATTGATACAAGCAAATCCGCAAAATCCTCAGGTGTGATATGTATATCTTGCGGGAGAACTGAATGTTTATTGGCTAGTGCTAATAACTCTGTAATTATCCAATTTGCAGAAAACTTTGGATCAATATTTTTTACTTTAAGAATGGTCTCAAAAAAGATGGAAAGGGATTTATCAGATGTAAGAATTCCAATATCATATTCACTAAGTTTGTACTGATTAGCAAACCTTGATTTTCTCTCGTTAGGTAATTCAGGCATATTTTCACGAATTTTAGTCAAAGTCATTTCTGTTATTTCAACTGGAAGTAAATCTGGATCTGGGAAATACCTGTAATCATTGGCTTCTTCTTTTGATCTCATCGGCCTTGTCTCATTCTTTTGAGGATCATAAAGCCTAGTCTCTTGTGTAACTTTTTTGTTGTTCAATAATAATTTACCTTGGCGTCTAATTTCATAGTTAATCGCTTGCTCAACAAATTTAAATGAATTTAAATTTTTAATTTCTGTTCTCGTACCCAGCTCCGTTGATCCTTTTTCTTTAAGAGATATGTTGGCATCGCATCTGAATGAACCTTCCTGCATGTTACCATCGCTGATTTCAAGATATCTCACAAGTGAGTGAATAGTTTTTAGATAACTTACTGCTTCTTTAGCACTAACCATATCCGGCTCCGATACAATTTCAATCAGTGGTGTACCAGCTCTATTAAGGTCTATGGCGCTTTCATCAGGAAATAAGTCATGTATCGATTTTCCTGCGTCCTCTTCGAGATGTGCTCTAGTAATTCTAATGATTTTTTTTACTTCTTCAGTTTCTATCTCAACTGATCCACCTAAAACAATAGGAATTTCATACTGAGATATTTGGTATCCTTTTGGAAGGTCTGGATAAAAATAATTTTTTCTTGCAAAGACAGAATTATTCTTAATCTTTGCATTCACAGCCAAACCAAACATAATTGCCATCTCAACAGCTCTTTCATTAAGTACAGGTAATACTCCTGGAAGACCTAGATCAACCGCACAAGCTTGGGTATTAGGTTCGGCACCGAACTCCGTTGCTGCAGCAGAAAATATTTTACTTCTTGTATTCAATTGCACATGAATTTCTAAACCAATTGTAGATTCAAATTCTTTATTCATTTTATTTCACTAGGTTGTTTTTTATGCCAGTCAGTTACTTCTTGAAATTGTCGAGCGAGAGATAATATCTGCGACTCTTGAAAATGATTGCCTATAATTTGTAGTCCAAGTGGAAGGTCATTTTTCAAACCCATTGGAATAGATATTGCTGGTAAGCCTGCAAGATTAGTACTAACTGTGTATACATCTGACAGATACATTGCAATCGGATCATTCATTTTCTCTCCAATTTTAAATGCAACATCAGGAGCAGTCGGACCAATTATTAAATCTACATTATTGAAGGCAGTGTTGAACTCGCTTGATATTAAACTTCTTATTTTTTGGGCTTTCAAATAGTATGCATCGTAATAACCAGCAGAAAGAGCATACGTTCCAACTAAAATCCTTCTTTTGACTTCATTACCAAAACCCTCCGATCTTGATTTCTTGTAAAGCTCTGAGATATCCTTAATATTATTTGCTCGGTGACCAAACCTCACTCCATCATATCTAGATAAGTTTGATGAACATTCTGCAGGGGCTACAACTTGATAAGCTGAAACACCTAGCTTTGAGGATTTTAAGCTGATATCTACAATCTCACAGTTCATATTTTCCAGCTCTCTTAACGCTTCCTGAAAAACCTTTGCAACTCCCTTATCTAAATCTTTTAAAAATTCAATTGGAACACCAATTTTTTTTGGGAGATTCAAATTACGACATTCTTCCAGATAATCAGGAACATCTTTCTTCGAAGATGTGGAGTCTTTGCTGTCATAACCAGAAATACAGCTAAGTAATAATGCACAATCTTCAGCGGTTTTAGCAAAAATTCCAGCCTGATCAAGACTAGACGCAAAAGCAATCATTCCATACCTTGATACTCTTCCATAGGTTGGTTTCAAACCGCATATTCCAGTAAGGGAAGCAGGTTGACGTATTGACCCACCGGTATCGGTGCCAGTCGCGCATGGTGCTAGACCTGCTGCAACTGATGCTGCTGATCCTCCTGATGAACCTCCGGGTACACACTCAAGATTCCATGGATTATGAACATTACCAAAATAACTAGTTTCATTAGAAGAGCCCATGGCAAATTCATCCATATTAGTTTTCCCGATCATTATTGAGCCTTCCTCATTAAACTTCTCTATCACTGTTGCATCATAAGGACTAATAAAATTACTTAACATCTTTGAGCCACATGTTGTTTTAATCCCCTTGGTACAAAATATGTCTTTTTGTGCAATAGGTATCCCAGTTAGTTTTTTCACTTTTCCTTTTGCAATTTCTGAATCAGCAATTTTAGCTCTTTCCAGCGCGCGCTCTTCTGTAATAGTTATGAAACTATTAAGTTTGTCATCATATTTTTTTATTCTATCTAAATAAAATTTAGTAAGTTCCGTAGAGCTAATTTTTTTCGACCTAATATCTTCTCTTAACTCTATTAACGTTTTCTCATGCATACTAATCTATGATTTTTGGAACTTTATAATAACCGCCCTCGGAAGCACTGCTATTCTCTTGGAATGTATCCCTCAAATTTTTTTCAGTAACTTCATCAACCCTTAATTCTTGCTTGAGATTTAGAGGATGTGACATAGGCTCAATATTGTGTGTGTCAACTAAATTCATTTCATTAACTAAATCAAGAATTTTCTCGAGATTATTTACAATATTGTCGATCTGATTATCATCAATCTGAATTTTGGCCAAATTAGCAATTTTTAATACTGTTTTTTTATCCATCTATATGTCTACATTTAGTAAATCTACAGATATTAT
>CAJWMM010000045.1 GCA_913043035.1 uncultured Gammaproteobacteria bacterium
CGTTCATATCGTCATGAGTCAATAAAACCTGAGCCGTGAGGCATGAATGATTTTCAAATGCTCCCTCGTACATTCTCATCAAGCTTTGCTGTCCTATCGCTGCGAGAGCCTGTAAGTCCTCAAGGTCGTTTGGTCTATCTGGAATTTGTAATATTTCTTGACCTTTACTAATAGCACCAGAAGTAACGATTGTGAATTTTGTCCCTTTATTTTTTGCCACTACTATTTGTTTACAAATATTCTCTATAAAACCATCAACATTATGATTATCGCTACTTAAAAGAGCACTCCCTATCTTAACGACAACATTTCTGTAATTAATCATTATAAATATCTCTTAGATGATCCCAAACGTCACTACACATCTCATCAAGGCCTTTTTTGTTAACTGTTGATGTAAAATATACATTAGAGTCATAATTTTTAACAATACTATTTTTCAGACTTATCAAATCTTTTTCTTCAAATAAGTCAGTTTTGTTAAACACATACCAGCGATTCATGTTATATAGTTTATCATCATAATTTTTTAGCTCGGTTTCTATTACAGCAATATCATTTACAATTTTATTTGTATTATTATTTGTGATGTCTATTACATGTAAGAGTAACTTAGTCCTAGATATATGTTTTAAAAACTGTATTCCAAGCCCAGAACCACTTGAAGCTCCTTTTATCAGACCTGGAATATCTGCGACCACAAATTTTTCGTATTCATTCATTAGGACCACCCCAAGATTTGGATGAAGTGTTGTAAATTCATAATCTGCAATTTTCGGTTTTGCCATACTTATGGCCGCCAATATGGAACTTTTACCAACATTTGGTAAGCCTACTAAACCAACATCTGCCAAGACCTTCAGAACTATTCTATACTTTTTGATTTCACCTTTGGTACCTTTAGTTATTTTTCTTGGAGCTCTGTTAGTAGAAGATTTGAATCTCGTATTACCTAGTCCAAAATCACCACCCTTTGCTAGTTCTATATTCTGACCATCAGAATCTAAATCACACACCTCATTTCCTGATTCATCATCATAAATTACAGACCCTACTGGTAGTTCAATGATTAAATTATCACCAGCTTTACCTTTTTTATTTTTACCACCACCTCTCTCACCATTACTTGCTCGAAATTCATTTTGATTTCTAAAATCTGCGAGTGTATTCAGCCCATCTCGGGCAACAGCAATAACTGATCCACCGTTACCACCATCACCACCGTCCGGTCCACCGAAAGGTATATATTTTTCTCTTCTAAAGCTTAGGCAACCATCGCCGCCGTTACCTGCTTTAACAGAGATGACGGTTTCATCTATAAATTTCATAATAATTTGGGATTATTTAGTTTGAACTATCTAATTTAATTTTGTGGGTAATACGCTTACATACTTATGTTTGTTTGGTCCCTTTTTTTGAAAAAGGACATAGCCATCAATTTTTGCAAAAAGTGTATGATCTTTGCCACAACCAACATTTTGGCCAGGTTTGACAGGTGTTCCACGTTGGCGGATTATAATATTACCAGCTTTGACAAATTCGCTTCCAAATTTTTTGACTCCTAGTCTTTTGGATTCTGAATCTCTTCCATTCTTAGTACTTCCACCAGCTTTCTTATGTGCCATTTCTTATACCTTCTTATTTGATTGACTCAATTTTAATCTCTGTGTAGCCTTGTTTATGTCCATGAGATCTCATATAGTGTTTGCGTCTTTTAAATTTAACAACTCTAATTTTCTTGTAGTTACCGTGTTTTTTTACTGTTCCAGTTACTTTGAGTGATGATATTTTATCTCTAGGCAATAGCTGATTGTTATCGTCAAAAGCTGACACTATTTGATCAAATGAAACTGATGATCCTTCAGGTGATGCTACTGGCATAATCTTGATATAATCACCCTCTGTAACCTTAAACTGTTGGCATCCACTCTTTATAATCGCTATCATATCTTCACCTGAAAGCATAAATTCTACCCTGTATTTGTCATTTAATAAACAACTTTTAAGTAAATTATTAGGGCTTTTATCTCCCAGTTTTACTATCAAAATCCAAGATAATATGTAATATGTCAATATGGAATTAAGCACGATTAAAGAAAGCGTTAGAGACGAGCTAGAATTGCTTGAATCAAGGTTAAAAATTCGATCTAAAACAAATGTCTCACTTATCAATCAGCTAAGTGCACATATAATTCAGAGCGGCGGCAAGAGAATGAGGCCGCTCATACTTATAATCTCATCTAAAATAGGCAAAGAAGCTAATAGTCAAATAGTTGCAGACGCAGCAGTTGTTATTGAGTTTATACACGCAGCTACACTTCTGCATGATGATGTTGTTGATATGTCAGAAATTAGACATAGCAAAGACACAGCAAATACTATATGGGGAAACAAAGGAGCAGTGTTAGTAGGTGATTTCTTATACTCTCGTGCATTTGAGATTATTGTAGAAATAAATAGCACTGAAATTTATAAGACTCTCGCTCATACCACAAATACAATCGCTCAAGGTGAAGTCATGCAACTGATGAATATTGAGAATACGAAACTCACTGAAGCAAACTATATGGAAATTATTTACCGGAAAACTGCAATTCTATTTGAAGCATCAGCAAAAATTGGAGGGATAACTAGTGCATGTGAAGAGAATGAAATAAACTATTTAAAAAAATATGGCTACCACTTTGGAATTGCGTATCAGCTAAGGAATGATTTTTTAGATTACTTTGGATCACGGTCAGAGACAGGTAAGAATTTAACGGAAGATCTAATTGAGGGTAAAGTTACATTGCCCATTATTCATTCGTTAGAGAATTGTACAGATAAAGATAAGTCTGTGATAGAAGAAGCTATAGTTGGTGAAAATTCATCAAACCGAAGTAGTGAAATTATATCCATACTTAAAAAGAATAAATCTGATGCATATCTTATGGATAAGATAAATGAACAAACTGATTTAGCTTTATCAAGTCTAGATAGGATCCCAGCTTGCAATTATGTTGATCTTTTAAAGAACATTGCGGAAATGTGTAGATCCAGAGATAGGTAATCAGGTGATAACGGATTTTTTTTTACCCATTATCTCAGAGAGCGTTTGACCGTTGGAGTACCCTGTCATAAATTTCTCACCTAGCCAAAGTTTCATTGCAAAATAACTTATTTTAGGAAAACCATATAGAATCTTCGCACCTTTGTTATACAGCGCTAATTCGTCAGATAATTTTTTTAAAAAAGAATTATAAAGAGTTGTCGCTGATTTATTATTCTCTCGGCTATCAATAATTGATTGAGCAGCATATTTACCTGATATAACTGCATTATATATCCCCTCACCCAAAAGAGTTTCCGCAAGACCAGCAGCATCACCTACTAATAAAACATTATTTTTCGAAGTATAATCAATACCCTCAGTTCCAATTGGAAAAGCAGTAATATCTGTTATCTCTCTTCCCTTAAATCTCTCTGCGACAAAATTAAATAAATCCTCTTTCGTCCTTTTCCTAATATGTTTTTTACTTATAAGGTTTCCTATACCAACGTTATAATGATCTGACTTAGGAAATATCCACGCATATCCACTCTCATTAAAGACAAACTCAGTCACAGCATTATCTTTTATCTGACGTGTAACTTTACCTTCATATGCTGATACTGGATGAAGATGTTGTTTATCATAAGCTAGTTTCCTAACCTTACTATTTGCACCATCTGCTCCTACAACATATCGAGTAGACATCTTATTACCATCAAAACAGACATCTATTAATTGCTCATTCTCGTATTTTATACCCTCTAATTTGGATATCTTCTGGAAATCTACTCCTGTTTTTAGAGTTTCCGTAAAAAAATAATTATCAAATTCATCTCTTATAACCATTACACAAGAACCAGTATCATTCTGTAATTCCACTGATTGATTTTCACTGAAGGAAAACTTCATATTTTTAGCTGTATGCTGAACGAGATGTTTAATATCGATAGGCAAGTGTTTGATAGTCTTCATAGTGATGCCGCCGGCGCATGGTTTATGTCTCGGGAAATTATTTTTATCAAGTAGAAGTACTTTTAAATTGGATTGGCGCAAATATTGTGCACAGGTACAGCCCGCAGGGCCAGCTCCTATTATTATAACGTCAAATATTTTATTATTTTGCTTCATATTAGTGCATGAATGTATTTAATATGTGCATAAGTATGATTCATCAGTCTCTATTGGTTACTCATCATATAAGTATGCCTTATTAGACAATAGATTACTTGATGGTATCAAACATATCAAATAATAAAGACATGGCACATTTTGTGCATTAATGAAGGTAGGAGTAAATATTATGAATACAATCATATTGAGGTTTTTACCTCTAAGTCTTTTATTATTTTTATTTCCAAATGTCGTATTAGCAGAGGAATTGATCTCTAACGCAAATACTTCATGGATACTTACATCAACTGTATTGGTTCTCTTTATGACTTTACCCGGATTAGCATTTTTTTATGCAGGTTTGGTGAGAAGTAAAAATGTGTTATCTGTACTAATGCAGTGTTTTTCCCTAACCTGTCTTGTATCCCTGCTTTGGGTGGTGTACTTGTATGGTTGGACCTTTGGTGACGGAGGTTTCGCAAATGCTTTGATAGGTAATCTTGATAATTTATTCTTATCATCCTTATCAGCCTCTAGTATGTCTGGTGATATTCCTGAGACTGTTTTTGCAATGTTTCAATTAACTTTCGCTATAATTACACCTGCGTTGATAGTAGGAGGATTTGCTGAACGTATGAAATTTTCTGCAATGCTTATATTTAGCCTGATATGGATGACTTTTGTTTACGCGCCTATATGTCATATGGTTTGGGGAGGCGGATGGCTCGGTGAGCTCGGTTTAATGGATTTTGCAGGTGGAACAGTTGTTCATATCAATGCTGGGATAGCAGCACTAGTTGCTGCAGTTATGCTCAGGGAAAGAAAGGGATTTCCAAGTACTCCAATGCCACCTCATAATCTTGCAATGACTGTTGCTGGCGCATCAATGTTGTGGGTAGGATGGTTCGGTTTTAACGCAGGTTCTGCCCTAGCAGCTGATCAATCTGCTGGTATGGCCATGTTAGTAACTCATATAGGTGCTGCAGCTGGTTCACTATCATGGATGTTTAGAGAGTGGATGAAACAAGGGAAGCCAAGTGTGCTTGGTATTGTAACTGGTATGGTAGCAGGCCTGGGAACCATAACGCCAGCTTCTGGCTTTGTTGGTCCTATGGGAGCTCTGATTATTGGTATTTCTGCTGGATTGATATGTTATGAGGCTACACAGTATATTAAAAAGATTCTCATGATAGATGATTCATTGGACGTATTCCCAGTACATGGTGTAGGTGGAATTCTTGGAACGCTCCTAACAGGCATTTTTGCAGCTAGTGCATATGGTGGCGTAGGATTGGAGAATAGTATTCCTGAGCAATTAACGATACAGTTCATCGGAGTTGTCTTCACTATTATATGGTGTGGTATTTTCACTTATGTGGCTTTGAAAATTACAAACAGTCTTGTTGGTCTTAGGATATCTGATGAAAATGAGGAGACCGGGATTGACTTAACAGAACATGGAGAAAAAGGGTACAATAGTTAAAGTGGACAGATTCAGCTTACACGGACAATCTCTGTATCTAGTTCTCCGTCTGAGCTGAAATAGATAATCCTA